>JAKQAH010000194.1 GCA_029568545.1 Candidatus Omnitrophota bacterium | reverse complement strand
GGATGTGGCCTTGAAGATGACCAACGCCGAATGCGGGTCGATCATGATCAAGGATCCCAAAGAAGATGTTTTGACGGTCAAGGCTTCCCGCGGCATCGATCTTCAGAAGCTCCATGGGGTCAAGATCAAGATGGGCCAGGGGATTGCCGGCACCGCGGCTAAGGAAAACGCGCCTTTTGTGATCCAGGGAATGCAGGGGGACAATCGCATCAAGCCTTTCTTAAGAAGGCCGGACATCAAAGAGGCCTTGGTCATGCCCTTAAGCGACAAGAACCGGGTTTTCGGGGTTTTAAGCCTTCATACAAAAAAAGAAGAGAACAGGATCGAAGGCGGTCTTGATAACCTTCAATATCTCTCCAAGCTTCTTTCCTCAGCGCTTTAATCAAATTCTTTCAGAAAAAAGTGACACCTTAATTTGGGGTCAGCGCTATTTTGGCCAAAATAGCGCTGACCCCAATTTTTACTAAGGCTGTCGCCAAAATAAATTCTAAAAATTATTAAATTTTCCTTTCATATTTTATCGCCTATATTATAATAAGCATATGCTCATAATAAGGCATGGGTTAATATGAGCATATGCTTATAATAAATATCGGTTTACAAGAGGGCGCACAACATGGCGATGGAAAAAGGTCGACGGAAAAAGATACGATACATCCAGAAGATGCCGGTCATCGGGCAGTTCAGCCCGCGCGGCAAGCCCGGCCGGCCGGATGAAATTGAGCTCAAAATCGACGAATATGAAGCGATCAAATTGGCTGATTTCCAGGGCTATGACCAGACGGAAGGCGCGATGGCGATGGGCATCTCCCGCCCAAGTTTCGGCCGTATCCTCCGGGCCGGGCGCAAGGTCATCGCCAATGCCCTGGTCAACGGCAAGATCATCAAGATCCGCACCGGCAACGTCCAGGTCGGCGTGCGCCAGAGGAATTTCCCCGTTAAAGACCGCCATGCGGATGAGGCTGCATCCTTGCAGGCCCAATTAAGAGAAGAAGCGCTGCGCCGCAGCATTGCCAAATTTTCCCGCGTCCAAGCCCCAAAGAAGTAGTCAACCCCAGCGGATTGCCTTAAATACTGCGTATCTTTATGGCAAAGCGCCAAATTCTATTAACTTCCTATAATATATGTTATGTTAAGTAGCATATATAGGAATATGTGCCCCAAGGCATTGAAATCCCATTGTTTAATGATTAACTAACTCGGCCTGTGGAAAACTCTTCGTAGACTTACTTCTTTTATAATCGATTGGTATTGCCTGGCGGAAACCTTACACTTCTTTGCGGATAATACCAAAACGCGGAAATGCGATAAGAATTTATATTTCCTTCTATTTTTCGAAACAACTTGTCATCCTGAGGCGAAGCCGAAGGATCTAGACTAAAGAGATCCTTCGTCGCTTCGCTCCTCAGGATGACAGGGTATATGAAGTATTAAAAATAATAAATCAGCAGGGAGCCGCATGATTTTTTCATGCATCCTCCCTGCTGAAATCCGGTGTTTGGAAAGGGGATTTACCGCTAAATTTTGATCATTTCCGGCGTTTTTTGGTGCGGCGTCATGGCCTCGACTTCAACAATATCGATGACAATGAGGATGAAATTGGGGTCATCTGGGCTGCCGAAATACTGCTTGAGCATCGGGATATTATCCCAGAGGATCTGCTTTTTGCCCTGATCATCGCTGATCTTGGCGTTGCCGGCAATGCGGCAATACCACATTTTCCGGTCCACGAAGCATAATTCAACCAGGGGGTTTTTCTTGACCTGATCGATTGTCCGCGAGCGCTTCAGCAAGGCCACCAGCAGCTGATTGTCATCCGTAAAATACGGCATCATGGGCCGGACTCTGGGCTGATTGCCCTGCGCTGTGGCCAGCAAGCAGAACCCGGCATCCCTGACGAGGTCAATAACTTCTTCTTTTGTCATAAATGTCTCCCTCTTTTTATTTTTCCTTGAATTTTTGCGAGCCGATCGATTCCCGATTGTTGATGGCCACCAATTCGGCCGCGATCGAGACCGCGATCTCTTCCGGCGTTTGGCCCCCGATATCGATTCCCGCGGGAATATGGATCTTTTTGATCAGGCTTTCGGGAACCCGCATTTTTCTGAGCTCGCTGAAGAGCTTCAGTTTCTTCGGCCGGCTGGAAATGACGCCCAGATACCCGGCATCAGATTTTACAACGGCTTTAGCGCAATCGAAATCGTATTCATGGCCGTGGGTCATGATCATGATATGGGTGTTGCGGTCAATGCGGATGGCAGCTAGTTTTTTCGCATGATCGCCCGCCAGGATGTTGTCGGCATGCGGAAAACGCGCCTTGTTGGCGAATTCCTTGCGGCTATCGATGATGGTGATCTTATAGCCGAGCATTTTGGCGATTATGGAAAGCGGCAAGGCAACGTGGCCGGCGCCGCAAATCACAAGGTGTTTCCGGGGTACAAATGGCTCAATAAAGACCTTCATCTGCCCGCCACAGACCGGCTGGTCTTTTTGGCCAAAAAGATTATAGGCGATCAATGCGGGTTTTCCGGATTTTATGGCTTTCAGGCACTCTTTCTGGGCCTCTTTTTCGTTGCGCCCTCCTCCTATGGTCCCAAAAAGCGAACCATCTTCCCAAACAACCATTTTAGCGCCCGCTTTGCGCGGAGTTCCCCTTGCGGTTGTTTCAACAACCGTGGCGAAGGCGTATTTTTGTCCTTTTTGGGCCGCTTTCAGGGCTTTGATAAGAAGATCGTGATCCATTTATAGGCTATTTATGTTTATTTATTCAAACCCTGTCATTCTGAGGACCCAATTGTTTAACTATATGGGGACGAAGAATCTCATAATTTCTTTAAGATTCTTCCGCTCAGGCTTTTATCCGAAGTCGAATTGGTATTAAGAAAGATTGCTAGAAGTCTTTATTCCGCTAGATAAGCCCTGATGATCTTTTGTTCTTCCAGCGGTTTATTGCTTCTTGGTTCGACAGCGACATTTTGGATGGCATCGACCACGTCATAGCCGCTGATGACCTCGCCGAAAATGGTGTGCTTCATGTTCAGCCACGGCGTCGGAACGGTCGTGATAAAGAACTGGCTGCCGTTGGTGTTGGGCCCGGCATTGGCCATGGCCAGAAGGCCTTTGCGGTCAAACGCGAGTTCCGGCGTGACTTCGTCTTCGAATTTTCCGCCCCAGAGGCTTTCGCCGCCGCGCCCGGTCCCGGTCGGATCGCCGCCCTGGACCATGAAATCCTTGATCACGCGGTGAAAGATTAACCCGTCATAATATCCTTTCTCGACGAGGCCGAGGAAATTTTCGCATGTCTTGGGGGCGAGGTCCGGGAACAGCTGGATCTCGATCTTCCCTTGGTTGGTTTCCAAAACGACGATCGATGAGGCGTCGGCTTTGGGCGTTCCGGTAAACAGCAAGGCCAATAAAGCGATTCCGAGAGTTCTGTAAGTCATGGTTCTTCCTTTTTTAGTTGTTTGGTTTTTAAGGGTTTGGAGTCTCTGTCGTCGGCGGATTTTCCGGCTTTTGCTCCGGATCGATGATCTTCAGGATCTTTTTCTCTTTTGGCGCAAGGGATTCCTCGATTTCGTCGGCGATGGGGCTATTTTGCTTAGGCTGTTGGGAAAGGACGTCCGGCTGCAATTTGAGAAAAACCTTTTCTTCTTCCGTTTCTTCCGGGGCTTCCTCCTGGCCATCCGATTCCGGAGGCTCGCTCATTTGTGCGGGCTCCGGCTGAGGTTCCGGCAAAAGAGGGGCCTCCTCCCTCCGGGGTTTTTCGACCGTTGGGGGCGTTGAGGCCGTTGCGGGGCTGGCAAAGGTCTGCAGACGCTTGACCAACTCGGTGATCTTGTCTTCTTTCTGCTGGAGATCTTTTTCCAACCGCGATATTTTTTCTTCCGATTGCTCGGCCCGCTTTCTGTGGCCTTCGCTTTCTGTTTTGGCGCTGTCGCGCTCGCTTTGGGCGCTGCGCATTTTGTCCTTCAGGTCTTTGATCTCGCCTTCCAGGATATCTTTCACTTTGTTGAATTCTTTCCTGGTCCTCAATTCGGTATCCAGCGATTTTTGGGATTCTTCGAGCTGGGAGGTTTTTTCTTTCAAAAGAGCGTCCAGCCGTTCGTATTTTTTCTTGAGCTCGTCAAGCTCGGCGGACAAATTGAGGTTGCTCCAGACATCGTTTTGCGCTTGGGCGGGCTCGGAAGCGGGAGCGGTCGTGATCGAAGCCGTGCCTGTTTGCGGCTTTTTCTTTATGGGAGTATCGGCAAAGCTCGGCAGATGGCTGACATCCGGAATGCCGTTAGCCTGGCCATCCTTCTCGCGGCTAAATTTTGATAAAAGCTTTTTAAGGAGGCTTGAGGATTTCTCCTTGGCAGGAAGATCTTTCTTTCCCGCCGAGGGCGGTTGTGTTTTTCCGAGCTTTTCTTTGAGCCCTGTCAAAAGGCCCGCGAGAGGGATCGATTTCGGTCTGGGCTCTTGGGCAGATATGGGCGGTTTGGGCTTGGGTCCGGGCGCCTGAATTTTTGCTTTAGGGACGGCAGGCTGGGCGCTTTCCAAAGGCTCGGCTTTATTGATCAAGGGAAGGCCCTCGGATTCCTGCTCGCTTTTCAAAAGCCAGAAAGCGGCTCCGATGCCTATCAACGATACAACGACCAGAATGATCAGAGCGGTCACGGCAGATCTCCTTTGGATTTTCGGAATAAGGCCCTGGTCTTTCGCCCGAAGAGGATATATAATACCGCCATGATTTCCTGCATCCTCTTAGCGGCCGGCTTGAGCCGGCGGTTCGGTTCTCCCAAAGCCTTAGCGTTATTGAACGGCTCGACGGTGATCCATCGCCTTCAAACCATGCTGCTGGCAACGCGGGTCGGCGAGGTCATCGTTGTCCTCGGCGCTAACGCCGAAGAAATCAAACTTCACCTATTAAACCACAGCAACATAAAATCTGTCTATAACAAAAACTACAATTTGGGGCAAACATCGTCGTTTCAAACGGGCCTGCGGGCTGTTTCCCAGGATTCGAACGGCGTTCTGCTGCTTCCTGTCGATTATCCCCTGGTCCGGGAAAAGACGATCAATGCGCTGATCGAACGCTATTTAAAGCAGCCCTCCCTAGCGATCATTCCGTCTTTCCAAGGGAAGAAAGGGCATCCTCCCCTCTTTGCCGCCTCCTTAAAAGACGAGTTTCTGGCCCTTGGCCATCACTATGGAATAAATAAGGTCGCTCAGGACCATCAAAACGAAACGACCATTCTTCCCGTTGAGGATGCCGGCGTCGTTTCGTCTTTCAATACGCTTGAGGAGCTCGAAGCTATTCGGAATCTTCCGTGACCGGAACCGGGATGGTTTCCAGCGGCTCGGAAGTTCCAACGCTTGGCTCTTCGGCCGTCGGTTCAGACAAAAGAAGATTCCTCGCTTGAGGGTCGCCAAAAATCACGACAGAAGCCGAGAAATTAGCGCGGACATACGCGTTCTTAAGAATATCTTGCGCCGGCAATTTTTTCCAAACGCCGGTGGCGTCTGTTTGGATATTTGTGATGGCGTCTCCTCCGATCAGGGCCGCTTCGCGCCTCATCTTGAGGATAACCTCGTCAAAGCTGCGCTGCCTGCGCTCGCCGTTGACGGTGACGGTGCCGATCACGGTGTAATCCTCCCGGTCGATCTCTTTGAGATAGGCGACGTCATCGACAGAGGCCTTGGCGGGATAATAAGCGTCGGTCTGTTCGACGGAAGTGACGTGGTAAAGCGTGCAGGAAGACAGCAAGAAGACACAAGCCGTGAGCGCCAAAAACTTTTTTGTCATAGATTAACCCTCGCTTTTTTTCGTTTCTTTTTCTTTTAGAGCCTGAATAATTTTATCCGGTGTAAACGGAAGTTCCTTTAAACGGATGCCGACGGCATCATAGATCGCATTGGCAATGGCAGCCGATGTCGGGAGCAAGGAAGCTTCGCCCATGCCTTTGGCCCCGAACGGCCCTTGGGGATCGTTGGTCTCCACCAGGATCGTTTCCATCGGCGGCGTGCCGACCGCGCGCGGCAGCCGGTAATTCGCAAAGTTGCCGTTGGCCGGCCGTCCTTTCTTGTCAAACCGCAAATTCTCCATGAACGTGTAGCCAATCCCCATGGCCAGCGACCCTTCAATCTGCCCGACGACCGATTGGGGGTTGATGGCCTTGCCGATGTCGTGGGCATCCCACATCTTGAGGATCGTTACCTCGCCGGTGTCCGTGTTGACCTCGACCTCGGCGATCTGCGCTTCAAATCCGTAACTGCCCGAAACGTTCCCCTCTCCTGTCCTGAAATCGATTGGTGTTGTTTTGGGGTTGTAGCTTCCCCGGCCGATGATCTGCTTGCCGTAGGAGAACGAATAGCTTAATTCCACGGCCTTATCGAAACTCATTATAGCAGAATCCGTCTTAGAATTAATAACCTTTTCGGCTTTTATGTCCAGGTCATCGGCGTTCAGATGATGCTCTTGGGCGATCACGTCGAGGATCTGCCGCTTGGCGTCGCGGGCCGCCAGGATCGTCGCGTTTCCCGAAATGAACGTGACGCGGCTGGCAAAACTTCCCGTGTCGAACGGCGTGATCTCGGTATCGGCAGCGATGCATTTGATCCGGCTGTAGCTGACGCCCAGCTCCTGGCAGGCGATCTGCGAAAGTGCCGTGTTCGATCCCTGGCCGGTATCGGCGGCGCCGGTGAATAGATACACCGAGCCGTCTTCCTCGACCTTGACGATGGAGCCCGCCGATTCGTGGGACTTATACATCTTGGACCCCATGACGTCGGCGGCGATCCCGATCCCGATCCCCCGGCGGAGATGTTTTTGCCTGCCGTGCTTTTTGGCCCAATCGGCGGCTTCGGTCGCTTTTTCGATGCATTCTTTCAGGCCGTTGGTGGAAATAATCAGCTTATTGACCGTCACCATATTCGGCGTGGTGATGTTCTTGAGGCGCATCTCGACGGGGTCCATGCCGATGCCCTCGGCCAGCATATCGATGTGCGACTCGATGGCGAATCCCGCCTGGACGCCGCCGAATCCGCGCATGGCGCCGCTGATGGGCGTATTCGTGTAGACGCGATAGCCCGTGATGCGGAAATGCTGGATCTTGTAGACCATGAAGATGCGCATGATGGCGGCGGCAATAACGGTCGGGCCGTAACTGCAATAGGCGCCGCCGTCGGCAATAACCTCCCCGGTGATGGCGACCAGCGTGCCGTCCTTCTTGACGCCGGACTTGAGCTTGTAGATCATCCCGTGTTTCCGTCGGGAAGCGAGGAACTCCTCCTCCCTGTTGTAGCAGATCTTGACCGGCAGGCCCCCGGCTTTTTTGGACAGCAGGCAGGCGGCGAAATCCATGGGCAGCATTTCCAGCTTGCCGCCGAACCCGCCCCCGACGGCCAGTTTAATGACGCGGATGTTGTTTAGATCCATCTTTAAGGTCTTGGCCAGCGATTCCCGGACCTTGAACGGCGCTTGGGTGGAGGCCCAGAGCGTCAATTTGTCGGAGAACAGCTCCCACTGCCCGACGCAGACATGCGGCTCCATGGACGACTGGTGCGCGGCGGGCATAGAAAAAAGGTCTTCGCGGACGTAGTCCGCTTCCTTAAGCGCGCGGTCGGGATTGCCGAAATTCACCGGCAGGATGACGGCGATGTTGTTTAAAGATTCATGGATCTGCGGCGCGCCCGGCTTCATGGCTTCCTGGACGTCGACGACGTGCGGCAGTTCTTCGTATTTCACATCGATCAGTTTCAGCGCCGCGAGAGCGGTTTCTTCGTCAACGGCCGCAAGGGCTCCGATCTCATCGCCGACGTAACGGACTTTTTCCGACTCGAGGGCCATTTGGTCGATGGTGTGAGGAAAGAAATATTCATTGGACCCGAATTTGATGTGGTGCGTATCGCGGGCGGTGATCACGGCGCGCACGCCGGGCAAGGCCTCCGCTTTTGACGTGTCGATGCTCAGGATCCGCGCGTGCGGATGCGGGCTGCGGATCATTTTGCCCACCAGCATGTTCGGGAGGCTGACATCAAAGGTGTATTTCGTCTGGCCGGTCACCATGCCCCGCGCATCGATGCGCGGAACGCTTTTCCCGACGGGGTCTAAATAATCTTTATGGATGGGGCTTTTCATTCTTTCTTTTCTTTTCAACGTGCCGGATGGCGTCAAAGATTTGCGGATACCCGGCGCAGCGGCATAAATTTCCGTCCAGCGCGTGCTCGATCTGTGCTTGCGTCGGCTCGGGGTTTTGGTCCAGGAGCGCTTTGGCGGAC
>JAKQAH010000193.1 GCA_029568545.1 Candidatus Omnitrophota bacterium | reverse complement strand
GATCAGCCACCGCGCCCGCGCGATGCGCAAGATCAAACAATCCATCCGGAAGTATTTAAAGGCTTAAATCTGTCGGGGTACGGCGCGCTGCGGATCCCACCTCTAGAAAATCTCGCCCACAACTCCTCCAATAACTTCTTTAATGGTTCCCGTCGTGTCTTTGATTGTTCCTTCGATGATCTTCATGGGGGATTTCTCGACCCAATGATGCGGATGGGCAAGGGTGCCGGAGATCTTGATATTCAGGTAATTATCCGTCTGCGTGATGATCGAGGTGGGGCCCTTCTTGAGCGAATCCGACTGGAGGATGGCGAGTTCGCTGAATTCCGGCTTAATGTCAAAGTTCAAATTTGTATCGAAATCGATCCATCCCTTCCCGTTGAGGGTCACGTATTGGCTGGCCATGCGCAGATTATTCGAGGAGATCTTGCCGTCGCCAACCGTAAAATCCCCGCGGGCTTCGGTGAAAACGGAATGCTCGAATTCAGGGATCAAAAGCGCTTTGGTAATGCCGCTTAAGACGCTCCAATGCCATAAGTGCCCGTTGGCAATATTGACCGATCCCTGGCCGGTCATTTTTTTCAATTCCAGGGCGCTGCCTTTGAGCTTGGCGCTGCCTTGAAAGATGCCGGCGAGCCGCTTGTTCTTCGGTTTTTTATCTTCGCGATATTTCGCAAAATCCAGGTTCTTGACGCTGATGGTTGCCGTGAACGGAGCATGATCGGAGCGCAGGTCGACGGAAGACAGGACGTCGAGGTTCCCGCCGTAGACCATGGATGCCAGATTGCATTTGCTGATGGTGCGGTCGCGCTGCGTAAATTTAAAGGCAACTTTTTCCAGTGGATAGCCTTTAAGCATGATCTTTTCAGAGGTGCCGTCGAAGGCCAGCTGCCAATTGCGCCAATCGCTCCATTTTCCCATAAAAACGCCTTGGCCGGAAAGGACTCCGAGCAGATGGGCTTGCTGCATGCGGTCTTTAAGCTGGGGGAAAAAGCTCCCGATGTTCTCCAAATTCAGGTCAAGCTTTCCCCGCAAATCGATATCGGCGTCATCATTGTTGAAGAGATGGACGTCTCCTTTAAGGTCAAAAGAAGAATCGAACCAGCGCCCGGTGAAAGCGATCAATTGAAAAGCGGAGCGCAAAAGCTTGACTTGGGCCGCGAGATTGATATGCTCGCCAATCACCGTCGTGTCGATCAAAGGCCGGGAAAAATCGTGGAGCTCGCCGTTGAACGTGTAAGGTTTTTCTTTGTAATGACCTTTCAGGTTCTGCCAGCGAAGGAAATCTTTTTTGTAATAAACATTCCCGGAGACCCCGGTCAACATCTCGGGCAGATTTTCATGGATAACGGTGGCATTGGCCAATTTTACAGTTGATTCAATGGTTGCTTTGTCCGGCGATTGCAAAGAGCCGTGATATTTGAAATTGACGGCAGCTTGCCCGTTTATATCCGCCTTCAGTTTTGCGCCCAGGGCCGGGAAAAGGCTCATCAGTTTTCCGATATTAACATTCTCCGACGAGGCATTGATGCTTACTCTTGGGCTGGAGAAATCGGTTAAAAGCCCCGAAAGCTGCACGCTGGTTTCCATCGCCTGAAAGGTCAGTTGCTGGGTCTTCAGATGTCCGGGCGTAAAGGTGATCGTTCCGCGCATATTACTGGCCTGATCGATGTAAGGAACGCCGGTGAACAGGCCGTTGGTAAAGCTGATAGCCCCTTGATAGTCGAAAGGATCGTTTTTTTGGGGATCGAACGAAGCAGAGATGTTAAACGACGGGCTTCCTTGGAAGCTTTGGGCGGGCGAAAAGCGGATCTCCGCTGTTTCCAGTTGGCCGGAGGTTTCAAGCGTTGATTTTTCGGCGGTGTGATGCAAGGCAAAGGCAGGTATGCGGGCCGTGCCGGCCAGCGTCTGGGCACCTTTGATGGAGCCTTGAGCTCCGGTAATCGTCAGCCCGCTGTGGACATCAAACGCGTGCTTCCCTTGATCGTCGAGAGACCAGGTCAGGTCTGTTTTTTCGGTCAAAATATCCCCTTTGAGGAATGTTTGAGGCCCGAAGGATGCGGCCATTTTTTGGATATCAAAATTGCCCTGCAGCCGGATGCTCCGGTCGCCCTTAACGACAGAGGCGTTCATGGCCTTGATGTTTCCGCTCAAAGTCCTGTTCTCGCCCAAGGAAAGAGAGGCATTCTCGATCGCGATATCCCCTTGGCTGGTCAAGCGATTTTCGTAAGCCGTTAAAAGGTTCAGGTCAGCTGACAGGCGCCCTCGGAGCTCCCTGTTCTGCGTATCTGTAGCTTGTATGGCGGGAAATTCAAGGCGGCCTTTGGCGTTCCATTTTTTATCCTGCCAGGACAGCTGCATGTCTGAAATGGTGAAGGCCCCTTTAACATGCCTATTATCGCCGATTTGCAGATCTGTTTGCTCGGCGGAAAGATTTCCTTGGGCTTGGAACTCGCGTTTTCGGGACGCGATTTTCAGGCCAGACGAGGACATAATGCCGTCAAGAAGCTGGAGATAGGATTGGTCCCGAGAGGCTAAGGATAAATAGCTGGCCAGGTGGATATTTGAAAAAGAGGCTTGGATCTCGAGCCCTTTGCCGCTGAGCGCATAGTTCCCTTTGATATGAAGGGCGGTTTTTTTCTTCGGAATTCTTGCCTGGAGAACGAATTCAACGCCTTTGCGTAAAGAAAAGATTGCGCCGATATTGATATTCTCGACAGACTCGGAAAATGCCTCTTGAAAAATCCCATCTTCATAAAAGATTTTTCCGTTCTCGAGGATAAGCCTGCGCAGCAGAACGGGAAAAGATTTTCGGTGCTCCGCGGGATCGATCAGGCCAGAGAGATCGGAGAAATTCCAAATTCCCTGGGCGTTGCGGGCCAGGTAGATGCGAGGATCCCGGATGTTGATGCGGGGAAAAATAACAGCATGCTTGCGGAATACAGGAACCCAAAGGAGGCTAAACTCTAATTCTCTGATCTGGATAAACGGCCGATGCGGGTCGTCTTTTTGGGAACCGGTAATATTCTCGATGAAAAATCCCTTGAACGGGCGAAAGGTAATGAGGCCAATGGAAACATCTCTTTGCAGAACGCTCTTGGCTTTGGCCGTAATGAAATGCTTGAATTGAACGGGCAGAAAAACGCTGTCGATGTAAAAAAAGACCGCTGTCCCGATAATGATCAGGGCGGACAGGATAAGGATAAA
>JAKQAH010000124.1 GCA_029568545.1 Candidatus Omnitrophota bacterium | reverse complement strand
TCTGTTTACTGCGTGATCAAAATCCTCAACAACAATGGCCGCGCCCCCATCCCCAAAGACAATGCCGTTTGCTTCTTCCGAGAATGGTTTAATCTTACCGTCTTTCGCATATAATCCAAGATTTTTAAACCATAAATACTTAAAAATATCAGGACAATCTGCAGCAGCAATAAGCACTGCCTTGCAATGCCCTGCTTTAATCATTAAACTTGCTGCCTCTATCGCATATAGCCCAGACGCACAAGCATTATTAACAAAAAGAGTGCTCCCATGAATACCAAGAATCCTTCCCACATGAAACAAAAACATGAAAGTTTGCAAATCATAAACACTTTTATGGCACTTTGAATATAATTCCTGAAAGAATTGCTTCTTTGACATATCTTGTTTTTTCTTCAAAATCTCATACGAAAGAGAAAAAGCTTTCTCTAGGAATTGGTCAATCCCAGGATTCTCATGAGCTAGAACCATCCCAATACTATTATCGTCAATCTCAAGCTTGCTATCATCAAGAGCTAATTTAGATGCTGCAATGAGATATTCTAAATCTATCGAATTTTCGCATTCCTTCCATACATAAGTTTCCTTTAATAAATTCTTATTGATATTATAACGGTTAATATCAAAATCACTCATCTGATGTAGATAATAGCTCTCCCAATTTTCTCCACCAACAGCTACTTTTACTTTATTTATGACTGGATTCTTATTTAAAATACCTTTCCAAAAAGAATCTTTCCCGATACCTATCGAAGAAAGTGGCCCAACTCCTGTAATAACAACTCTCGAATCCATAACACATTCCGCGCTATTTTTTGTTTTTAATGTTAAGTCTTCCTTAAGACAACGCACGCATCATTCCCGCCAAAGGCCTGGGAATTGTTTAGCGCGATCGCGATATTTCGCTCAATACTTTTATTCGGGGTGCAATTCACGTGGCATTCGGGATCCGGGTTCTCAAAATTTATGGTCGGCGGAATAATCCCATTCTTTATCGCCAAACAGCAGACGATTGTTTCTATCGCTGACGCGGCCCCCATCGTGTGCCCGAGCATTGATTTAATCGAGCTGATGGGAATATTTTGCAACTTCTTTCCAAAAACCTTGTTTAACGCCAGGCTCTCGGCCTTATCATTCCCCCTCGTTCCCGTCCCATGCGCATTGATATAATCGATGTCTGCAATAGAAACGCAAGAATTATCCAGGCTTTTCTGAATAGCCTTGGAAATCCCTTCAATGGAAGGATCCGTCATATGAAGCGCATCGCAAGCCAACCCTCCGCCTAATATCTCCGCATAGATCGTGGCATTGCGTTTCTGCGCTTCCTCCAAAGATTCCATGACCATCATTCCGGCGCCTTCCCCCACTAACATCCCTTTCCGATTCTTATCAAAAGGCTGGCATTTTTCCGGAGCCATCGTAAATAACCGGAAAAACCCCGTAAAGGCCACTCTTGAAAGCGCATCCGCCCCGCCGGTTACCATATAGTCGGCTCTCCCTGTTTTGAGCAGATGAAACGCATGCAAGATCGCATAATTGCCGGCCGCGCAAGCGCTCGAAAAAATAAAATTCGGCCCTTTCAATTTAAAATAACTCGCCACATTATTACTTATTGCGCAAGCAGGATATAAAGAAGCCGCAACATGATCCCCCCGCATTCTTTTCCCTTGCGGAAAATATTTGCTGTTTAAAGATTCCATGACTTGGGGTTCCCCCATCGTCGTGCCAACGCACACACCGGTTATTTCCCGCCGCAATTGATCGTTGTTAAGGCCGGAATCCTTTAACGCGAGCTTACTGGCAACAATCGCCATTTGTGAGGTCCGGCCTAAATGCCTTAAACTCCTTCGATCGATAAAATTCTTAGGGTCGAAATCCTTGACTTCTCCGCCATTGTGCCGATCATATAATGACGTATCAAACGTCGTGATGCGGCTAATGCCGGATTTTCCCGCCACAAGATTCTTCCAAAACGGCTCCCACCCGATCCCGAGCGAGGAAACAACGCCCAATCCCGTGATGACGACGCGGCGATCCCGATTTTTTCCGTTATTTCCCATATTCCCTATCTGATCACGCTATAGATGATCTCAATATGCGCCACACGTTCACCGTCTTTTGTGACATCAATATCAGAATACCCGCCGGTATCCAACATTTTATTCGCATAAGCCTTGATACTGATTTGATCTCCCACCGAAACAGATTTTTCAAAATCCGCGCTGATCTTGCCTAAGATATATTTGGGTTTTTTCTGCCCTTCTTTGATCTTGTTTAAATGGTAAAGAACCAAAGCGGCCTGGGAAGCGGCTTCAAGAAGCAACGTTTCAGGAAAAATATCTGTCTTATTCGCCCGATCCTCAAAGCCCCATTCATTGCCCGTGATATTCTTGACCGCCACCAAGCTTTCATCCCGCTTGAAGTCAATGACCCTATCGATCAGGATGAACGGATAGGCTTGCGGAAGAATCTCGGCGACCTGTTTGGCATCAAGCACGACATTACTCATGATATCTCCCCAGGACCATGCAGCAATGGCTGCCGTTCGGCCCAAAATTGATGACGAGGATCTTTTCGGGCGAAACCTTTTGTGCCTTACCCGCCACATAATCCAGATCGCAATCGGGATCACGCTCTTTTAAATTAACCGTTGGCGGAACAACCCCCTCATGGATCGCGCCCAGAGAGGCGGCAACCGCAAAAGCGCCGGAAACGCTGTAGCACTCTCCGATCATCGACTTGATCGAGCTGACCGGAATACGATAAGCGCGCTTGCCGAAGACCTCCTTGATCGCGGCCGTTTCAATCTTATCGGCCATTTTGGTCGAATTGGCATTGGAACAAATGTAATCGATATCTTCCGGCCCCACTCCGGCATCATCCAAAGCGCCGCGCACGGATTCCATGATCCCGGTCCCGCGCGGATTGTATTTATTGATCCGGAAGGTGTCAAAATAATAACCGAACCCCAGAACCTCGCCAAGAATACGAGCCCCGCGCTCCTTGGCCTGTTCCAGCTCTTCCATCGCGATCAAGGCTGCCCCTTCGCCGAACGCGATGCCGTTGCGCCGGCGGTCGAACGGACAGTTGATGAACCCTCCGCCGCCATTCGCCCCCGAAAGGAACTTCGAGACATAAAATCCATAATAAGTCGGATAACAAAGCTCTTCGACCCCGCCCGCATAAACCAGTTTCGCCCGGCCCGTTTGGATCGCATCATAGCCATAGCTCATCGCGTCCATGCTCGCTGTGAATCCCGTCGATATCGTCGTGTTAAACCCCTGAATATTGCTCCAAATGGAAACCTGGCTGGCCGGGGAATTAATGACCGTATTAGGAAAATGGGCAGGATTGGTGTAGCGCGGGCCTTCCTTTAAAGTCACTTCATCAAAATCGACAATGCTTTTCAGGCTGCCCAACGTGGTGCCGACCGAAACGCCGACATCATCGGTATTCTCGCTCGTGATCGTGAAGCCGCTATCGGCGATCGCGAGCTTCGAAGCCGAAACAAGAAGTTTGGTGCTGCGGTCGAGGGAACGCAAACCCTTCGGACCAAAATATTTTGTCGGATCAAAATCCTCCACCTCGCCCGCCATATTGACCGAAAATTCCGACGTGTCGAACAGAGAGATCGGCTTGATGCCGGTCCGGCCCTCTTGCAGGGCCGCCCAGAACTCTTCTTTGCCTTTTCCGTTGCTGGCCATAACGCCAACGCCGGTGAAAACGATCCGTTTATTCATACGAGAATGCCCCTGAAGATTTTATGCGTTAACGATCCGGGAAACAACGTCAACCGTATTGTTGAGCGTCGTGAACTTAAGCAATTCCTCCTCGGGAATGACGATCCTGTACTTCTTCTCGAGCGACGCGAGGATCTCCAGCGCCATCATGGAATCCATGCCCAGGTCCTGAACAAATTGCGCATCGTCCTCGATCGCCTTGGGCTCAGTCTCCATGATCTCGGCCATCATGACCTTAAGTTCATTTTTAATCTGTGTTTCCGTCATAAGCTGCTCCTCCTTTGGTATTGGCTCTTCTGTGATGCCTGCGATCCTTATTCATTTAATCCAAATTGCCTCTTATATGCCCATTCCCCCGTCGACTTGAACGATCTGGCCGGTAATATACTGCGCTTCGGGGCTTAATAAGAAATTTACCGCATTCGCCACGTCCTCGGGCTTGCCGATATATCCTAAAGGAATCTTTCCGACCGCGTCTTCCAAATATCCCTTTTTCAAATGGCCCAGCATTTCCGTCTCAATATATCCGGGAACAACCGCGTTGACGCGAATATGATGCCCGGCCACTTCCTTGGCTAAAGATTTTGTAAAAGCAATGGCGCCGCCTTTGGACGCGGCGTAATTCGTCTGGCGGGCCATTCCCCGCAAACCGCTCACAGATGCGATATTGACAATGTTGCCTTTTTTCTGCTTCATGAATGTCGTAATCACGGCGCGCGTCACGTTGAATATGCCGGTCAGATTTGTATCGATCACGTTTTTCCAATCCTCAGGCGCCATCATCATTAACGCCGCATCCTTAAGAATGCCGGCATTGTTGACCAGGATATCAAACCCCTCAAACTGCGCGCTAACAGCTTCGCGCATCTTCTGGACCTGCCCATAATCCCGCACATCCGCCTTAAATCCTTGGCCCGCAACCCCTAACGCTTTCAGCTCTTTTTCCAAAGACCGGGCCCCGGCCTCATCGCTGAGATAATTGAACGCAATGTTAGCCCCCTCCCGGGCCAACCGCAGAGCAATCGCCCGCCCGATCCCCCGGCTTGCCCCCGTCACAATGGCTGTTCTGCCCTTAAGATGCATTGGATCCACCGTTCCCGTCCGCATTCATTTTCTCGTCGATCCAGCGGTCGATGTGCTTGGCCGAAAAACGCCAATCCGACCCGATCTTAAAGGCCGGAATGATCCTTTGCTGGGCATATTTATATATCGTCGAAGTATGAACGCCTAAATAATCCGCCACTTCCCGGATATTCATGACCTCTTTTCCTTTTCTGGAAACAGTTTTTCCCTGTCCAGGCATACACTTCTCCCTTGAAGGTTAGGCCAAGCTAACTTTTCTTACGGTTTTTTATAATAAAGTTATACTAACCGTTAAGATAGTATATTTTATTATCTTTTATAAACTATTAGGGGTCAATAATTTTTGCATCTTTTTACGTGCAGGTTTTTGGAGGGAAAGAGATTGGTTGGCATGTATAACTGTTATTGAAATTTTGATAATTCAAAATCTTTTTCTTTTTGCGGTTTGAGGCCAAGCAAGGGCAAAACGCTGGGAAGCGGAACAATATTGATGATCACAGGAGAAAATCCGGTAATCCCGGCATCGATCATCTGCTGTAATTCCGCGGGATCAAATTCAATGCGGACTCGACCTCCCTCCCGATCCATTTCGATGTCATTGAAGTCAATACCGCCAACATCTTTTTGGCCGCTGACCGGAGAATTTTGCGGCGTATCCTCGGGTAAATCCTGTTGCGCCAGGTATCGCGTGATATTTTGATAGACATACCCGTTCTCGCCCAAAATGCGGTTGAAGCTCCGGGAAAAAAGCTCCGGGGACTCCCGGTACATCTGCTCAAACACCTTGACCGGAACAAGCCAGAATTCTTCGTTCTCATTAAAATTGTAATTTTCCCGGATCCGGTCCAACTCTTCATCTGTGACTCTGTATTTATACAGCGTCGTAAACTCGTTATTCCTCCCATCATCGTTCTCATAGGAGATCCGGATCCCATTCATCCCGCTGACCTTTTCAAGCCGCCGGGCATCCAGGTCGATCCCGATTTCTTCCTTGCCTTCACGCAAGGCAGTTTCCTCGGGGACTTCCCCGAAATTCACGTGGCCGCTGACAGCGAACTGGAATTTCCCCCGCGAAGACCTTGTTTGATTGCTTCTTTTTTGGAGCAGGATACGATCCTCTTTATCGACAATATTGATATGCGCGGTCATATGCCAGAGACCGAGCTTATGGATATCATCCCGGGAGGCTGCGCCCTCCAGGATCTCCCCGTTTTCGCCGATCAGCGCAAGAACATTATCGTCCTGCGGATCCAAACCGCTCTTCCCGCCAGTAATGACCTTCACCTCGGGAATTTTCTTCCATTTCTCCAAAAGGGAAGATTCCCGGCCGGAGTTATCTTCTCTGACCGGCGAAGAACTCAGAAAGTCGGAGGACGAATACGGATCCTTAAGCACGTTCCGGATTTCCTGCCGCGCTAATTCCGGATCGCTTAACATGATTTTATTGGCCAGATCGATCATTTCTTCATCGGAAATCTCAAAGACTTTGAACATCTGATCTTTTTTGAGATCGGCCAACTGCTCTTTTGATATCCCCAGCAAGGTCAACAGATCTTGCGCGTCTCTCTTGGCTTCGGGATTTCCCAAAAGCGAAAGATTGACAAGCCCGCCGATAAATTGCCGGCGCGGCGCATTCATTTCGATCAAGGCCTTGGCAGACATCTTGCGAACAATAGCGGCACCATTCGACAATCCATGCTCCAGCAACAGATCAATAGCCATGCCCTTTAAGACCTGATCCTTTAGGCCTGATAAGCCAGCGACAGCATCCTTGCGGGCATCAATCGAATCGGAAAAGAGGGCAAAATTATACCCGCGGAAGAAATCTTCTTCGGCGGCATCCCACGCCTCCATGGCCATTCTCGCTTGATCCCTGACCATCTTGCTGCCCGATGATAAGGCATATTCAAACCCGCGCAGCCACTGCTCGCGGGTGGCGCCCATATCCTCCAGCGCCAGCTGCACCAGCGTGCGGACCCCTTCGTTCTCGTCGGACAATCCTTTCTCGGCCAAGAGATCGATCGTATCCGCCTCATGGATCTCTCTTAACCCGACAACCGCATTTGCGCGCTGGTCGGGGTCCGGATGGCTCAAAAGATTGATATACTCTTGGGCTTCTTTGGAAAACTCAATGGGCGAGCTGGAGATCTCGGCGGGCTTGATCAGGATCTCTTCCAAAAACTCTTTGACAGCCTGCGGCGAGCGGCCGATGTGAATCGCTTCCGGCGTGACCGGCTCAAAGCCGTCATTGACGGCAAAGATATTCCCGCGGGGCAGCGTTTTTTTGATGGGCTCGTCGTTGCCTTTCTCGAAGAACTCATCGCCGAAATAGAAGAAATTCTTTTTATTCTCTTGCGCATCCACTCCGGCGGCTTTTGACATGGTCGCTATAAAATCCTCCAAAGCCGTGTCTTTCTGCGCGCTAACGCTCGTGATATCAACGGTTGTTCCCCCTCCAAGACGGACATAGAGCTTATCTTTGTAGTCCCCCAAATATCTGTTAATCGCTTCGATCAAATCCTTTCTCGGATCCACCCCGAGCTTGTTAAGCCGAGGGACCGGCTTGATCGCGAGGCTCCCATATTTGACCTCGCCGTTGTCCGTGATAATCTCCCCTCGCTTTTCAACCCACGGGAATATCACTTTGGCGGGTTCTTGCCCTGGCCTGTTTTCAAGATCCAGGATATCCTGCGCCGTATGATACTCGATCTCCAGAGCGTTTTCGCTTCCATTCTTCCATGATGCCTGCAAATCCAGTTTCGGATACTTTTTCTTCGCTTCCTCTATCAAAAGATCGAGCGCCTCTCCCTGAAGACCAAAATTTCTGGCGGATAATTCCCTTATGGCCTTTTCAATAGCCGTTCCGATGACCGTTTTATCCATCGCATGCTGAAGATTATAGGTCTTGATCCGCCGGCGGGAGAGATCTTCTTCGCCTTTATCTGTGAAACCAATCTTCGTTGCCCCGCCATTGACATAAAAGGTCAGATTCTCCATGGCCTGCTTGTTATTTTTCATCTGCACCTTGATGGCATCAACGATCCGGTGCATCTGCTCTTCTTTGGAATTTGCGGAAATGATCGCGACTTTCACCTCCTCGCGCAGCAAGCGCATAAAGAGATACGCCAAGCGCCGGTAATTCGTAAAACTTTCCGCCCCTTTCGGTAGGATCGTTTTATCGACATCAAAAACAAACCCTCCCTGCCTGCGGATCGTTTCCCAATTCGTTTGAATATCCGATATCACTTTATGGACCGTGCGATCGCGAGTAAATAATCCCATTTGCCCTTTTTTCCATTCGCGCCGTTCCGAGCTCAGTTTTGCCAGAACCAATTTACCGGTGTTGACCCCGCCATCAACAATTTTAAAGCCCGCCCGTTTGATGCCCACCAGGGCAATGATCGATTCCAGAAGCTCCGAAGAAAATCTTTGTTGCTCGTCAAACTGAACCTTCAAGGCAATGGTGCTGACCTTCCCTTGGGTTTGTTTTTTGATCGGCTCCATCTTTTGATAAACCTTGCGCTCATCCTGTTCTTTCAAATAACTCTCCAGAACATAATCAATGTATTGGCTGACCTTGCCTTCCAATGGGGCCTGCCGCTCCCCTTCCACATTGCGCAAATACCGGTAAATATGTTTTACTTTCTTTAAAATCTCGTTTTCCCGGGTCTGCTGCGTCCTTCGGATAACTCCGAGATTGATCTTCACCGCATGGGTCGCTTGCTCGATAGCTTGGCGGATTCCCGGAACAATGAGAATCGGAGCTAAATCCCTCTGCAAAAGAACATTGGAATAAACAATAGCGTCGGCATTCTTGATCGCATCCCGCGCTTCTTCTGTAATACCGATTAGATTCTCTCCTTGGGTCGATGATACGGCGCGTATCGCTTGAGCAACTTTTTTTATTTGGTTTCGGGGCACTTTTCTGGTTGTTTCCTGGATATCCTTTTTTGTGATCCGCATCCGCCCTTTGACCCCTTTAAACACGGATGTTTCTTGGGTCGTCAGTTTTTGGAAATTCACGGAGCCCTGAAGCCCTAATTGATCGATAAATCGATCAACATCGAATGGCCGTCCATCCCCATTCACCAGCCACATGCCGACGATCGGCAGCCGAGAGTTAAAATAAGTTAAGCTTTCCGCCGAAAAGTGGACAATGCCATCCGACCGAAGCGTGATCAGACGCTGCCTTTGTTCCGTCGGAAGAATGACCTGGTCTCCTTGGTCCAAACGCAAAAGCTTCCCGACCTCATCAATCGCTTTCTGCCATTGCGGGCTGTCTCCCTCGGCATCTCTGTAAGCGGCGCCGACCAGCACCATGCTTCTTAAGGGCAGATCGTTGAGCGGAAACGGTTTGCCCTTTTCTTCCCAGAGCTTATAAAATTCTTCCAGGTATTTGGCCAATTTCACCGTGCGCGATTCTTTATCCCTCCAGTCCACGGGATCATGAATGCTGTGCCCTTTTTCATGAATGGCCTGCATATTCTCCGACTTCAAGACAACATCTTCTCTTTCCTGAAGCCCGTCGATCAACGCCGGCAATTCATTCTCATCATCAATGCGCGAATCCAGAAAATTGCGCACGATCGGGTCCCGGGCAAGATCCAAGAGGACTTTACCGGTCGTCGGAATTCCGGTCCCGAAATAGCGGGAGGCCTGCCGCCAGCTCTGTTCGTCGTCAACCCCGCTGACAATGACCTTGACATTCACGTTGGGAAGAATGGTCAGCAGATTCGTTAATTTCTGGCCGCCGCGCTCCCGTCTGAACAAGACGACATTAATGGGCTTGTCGCTGTTATTTTCAAGGAATTTGTTCTGGTTGAAAATCGCATTGTAGAGAGTCTCTGCGGCTTCAAAGGCATCGCCGCCCACAGCCTCGCGGGATAGCCACAAGGGCGGTTCGGATTCAGCGCCATATTGCTTCGACGGCGTGATATTCAGTTTTCCCTCCAGGATCCGCCGGATATCTTCGATCTCTTCAAGAACCGTATATTTCTGAATATGCTCGATCATCGCTTTTTTATCGCGGAACACGCGCAGATCGGCCCCATGGACCATCGGACGAACGCCCCGACGGTTCAGATCGCCGATCAGCATATCGATCACCGACATGACCATCTTCTCGTGCTTGGCAGTCACTGGAGAACCAGCCTGGACCGGCTTTTGCGCGACAACAAGGATTTTTTCCTCTACCCCTTCGATATCGGTCTTGGGATAATCTTCAGGAACAGGGATGATCTCTGCCTTGAGGCCGAACCGAAGGAAATCATTTTGGATCCCTTCTTCCATGCCATCGTAAGCGTCCGACTCTGATACAGCCACGATAACCAATCCGCCCTTTTTAACAAGCCGAACGCCCTGCTCGATCAGATCGAACCGCTGGATGGGATGATTGATCGTCACGATATCGAACAATTCATCCTGCAGTCCGATGTCCCGATATTCTTCGGTTGTCGGGAAAGAACGTAAAACCTCGTTTTCCGTTTCGTTTCTTAACTCATTGGCTTTCCGGGCATAATACTGAAGCGATTCAACAGAGACGTCTTCTATCTTTGCGCCCGGAAACCGTTTCTGAATAATCGGAATAAAACGCTTAGGAAACGTTCCCGTGCCCGTATCCAGATCGGCGTAACGGATCGTGGTCCCGTCAAACGATTTCTCCCGACCTAATATTTCTCCGATCGAATTTACCGGCGAGCTGGATTGGGCGAGTTTTTTACCACGAATAATTTCAAGAATCTCAGGTCGCTCTACAATTTTTTCAGTCCATGCTGGCTTTATTTTCCACTCATCAGGACCGGTGTAGCCCGATCCTAAACCAAATGGATGTTTTCCATAATCCCAATACCCCTCCTCGTGTTGGACAAAATGCACAATTTCGTTTTGATATTTAACATCGAAATCATATCCTTCATCTAAAATCTTTATGGCATCATTAATATGTCTTCTTTTGATTAAATGATGATTTCGAACGTCTAATTTCGATTTAATCTTTTTCTTAATCTCTAGCCTTCGATTAAATTCTTTAAATATCGGCGAAGAAAATCCGTTCTTCTGCGGCGCCACTCGGACGCTGGCTTTGAACTGAGGATGGTCTTCCCGGATGATTGGGCTGTTCGTTTTCTTCAGAGGAATGTTCTGCAGCTCTTCCCCGCCCGAGAAGTATTTTCGCGGGATGATCTCTTGCGAGAGCCGGTCGTAGTCTTCCTTGATGTAATTGAAGACGCCTTTCTTGTAGGCCTCCATGTAC
>JAKQAH010000096.1 GCA_029568545.1 Candidatus Omnitrophota bacterium | reverse complement strand
GGTCCTGCCCGATAAATGGGTGGCTCAGGTCTTCCAGATAAACATCGGGGCTCGTTGTGATCTCCACGATCTTCTGTCCCAGAACGCCTTCGGTGTCGACCGCGATGTCCACCGTCTTATGGACCTGTTCTTTATATTTCGTAAAGATCTGAACCACGACCTTCACGCCGCGCTCAAGGACCTCTTCATCCAAAAATTCGATATCATGGACTGTTCCGACCGTGACCCCCGACAAGCGCACCGGCGCTCCGACCATCAAGCCCCCGACCTTACGGAACAGAACGTTCATTTTAAACTTTGGCTCTGTAAATCCTTTTTCCAGGCCGATCGTAAAAACAACCCCCACGATCAAAGCAATGGAAAAGAACAGAAAAACTCCAGCAATAATCCGCTTAACATGGTCTTTTTGATTCATATTTCCTCCTCAACAGTCTCATTCTCAGGAATATTGATCTGTTAAAAATTCTTGAAGGAACGAATCCTTCGATTCCTTCAAATCGCGCGGGCTTCCCTCGATCCGGATCTTTCCGTTCTTAAGCAGCACCAGCCGATCCGCAATACGGAAGGCGTTCATCATATCATGTGAGGTGATGACCATCGTGCTTTTAAAACGTCTTGAAACTTCTTTGATCAAATCCGAGATCTCCCGGCTCTTGATCGGGTCCAAGCCCGATGTCGGCTCATCGCAGAGAACGATCTTGGACCCCAGCACGACCGCCCGGGCAAGCGCGGCACGCTTGCGCATCCCGACGCTCAATTCCGACGGAAGCTTGGTCTTGGCGTTCGAAAGCCCGACCAGTTCCAAAAGCTCGTGCACCTTTTGATACGCCTCTTTTTCTGAAATTTTTGTATGCTCCAGCAAAGGAAACGCCACATTTTCCTCAACGCTCATAAAATCATACAGCGCTCCGTCCTGAAAAAGATATCCGATATCCCGCCGGACCTTCAAAAGCTTTGATTCAGGAAGCACGGTGATATCAACGTCTTTAATAAAGACCTTTCCCTGGTCCGGCACTTCCAATCCGATCAAATGCCTTAAAAGAACGCTTTTCCCCGAGCCGCTTTCCCCAAGGATGACCAGGATCTCCCCATCCTTGATCTGAAGGTCAACCTCATCAAGCACCCGCTGCTTCGCAAAAGATTTTACAAGCCCTTCAACGCGGATCATGTTGAGC
>JAKQAH010000024.1 GCA_029568545.1 Candidatus Omnitrophota bacterium | reverse complement strand
GGGTTATTGCTACAGAGAGCAATTCTCTGCCGAATCTTGGCTTTAAGGTCAGCAAATTCCTGCGCTCCGGAGAGATCATGCTGATCACTGAGGAGGGGCCGGTGGTGCGCCGCGAAGGGATGGATGAGGAACAAATATGCTCTTTTCTCTGGATCTATACGGGGTTCCCGGCGTCCGTTTATGAGGGGGTCAATGTGGAGATGGTGCGGGAACGTTGCGGCCGGGCTTTGGCCAAAAAAGATAAAGATATCAAGGCCGATGTTGTCGCCGGGGTCCCCGATTCCGGAACAGCGCACGCCATCGGGTATGCCATGGAATCTGGCAAGCCGTACCGGCGCCCGTTGATCAAATACACGCCGGGATACGGCAGAAGCTATACTCCGCCCAGCCAGGAAACCCGGGACTTCGTCGCGACCATGAAGCTCATTCCTATCGACAATATTATCAAGGATAATAAGATCGTGATTTGCGAGGACTCCATCGTCCGGGGAACGCAATTGAAGAATTTCACGGTCAAGAAGCTCTGGAATGCCGGCGCCAAAGAGGTCCATGTCCGCCCGGCTTGCCCGCCTCTGATGTTCCCCTGCAAGTTCTGTCTTTCAACGCGCAGCACGGCCGAATTAGCCGCGCGCAAAGCGATCAGGGCTTTAGAGGGGAAGGATGTTGAGGATGTTTCGGAATATCTTGACCCCAATTCCGAGAAATACAAGAAAATGGTCCAGTGGATCAACAAGGACATCGAGGCAACGACGCTGCGGTATCAAACGATCGATGATATGGTCCAGGCCATAGGTCTGCCGCGCGAGAAGCTCTGTCTATACTGCTGGAACGGAGAATGCCCTTCCGCTAAACGGCCATCTGGCGGAAAAAAGACCGAGCAAATGTGCGAGATTAAATAGAAAAATATTGATAATTTCTTAAAAAAGCATATTATGAGCTTATAAAATCTTAAAGAAAGAAGGAGGCAGCAATGAGGTCAGTAAAGACATGGTTAATGACGGTGGTTTTGGTATTGGGCATGGCAGCTTTGGGGATGGCCCAAGAAGCCGGCGAGATGAATTTCACGTACGGCAAGATCTTCAAAATAACAGGTAATGAGATCGGGGTCCTGGTTTATGATTTTAATGTCCATGAGGAAGTTGAAGAGGTCTATGTGGCGGATTCCGGAACGGTATTTGAGGGTGTCGAATCGATTGGCAATCTGGTTGTTGGCGACGATGTCGATATCGAGTATATCGAAGCTGACGGAATGAAAACCATCAAGAACCTTTATCGGACCATGATCGAGGAAGGGATTTCCGAAGGTGTTGTAGTTGAACAGGCGGAAGAGATAAATACTGAAGCGACAGCTGGCGTTGAAACTGCCGAAGAAATTCCGGCTGTTGAAGAGGCTGAAGATATCCAGGCCATGGAAGATACGATGATTCAGGATATGGATGAAGCTGAGGAAGTTCAAGATATCGAGGATGTCCAGGACCTTGAAATGGACGAAGAGGTTCCGAATGTTCAGGAAACGGAAAATTATGAAGAGGCCGAAGAAGTTCAAGACCCCCAAGCCGCCGAAGAAATGTAAGCGGAGGAAAGAGATTTTTTGAGACAAGCGAGAGGAGGATCGGTAATGTCCAAAAGCAAAGATAGAGGAAGAAAAGAGAAAAAGAAGCCAAAGCAAAGATAAGCAGCAGATTTAATGGCAAAAGGGGCTTGGATGAAAACCGAGCCCCTTTTGCCGGAGTTAGTTATTTCGAAAATCGAATAATATTTTACGAAAGTACTTGACAAATCCTGTGAAATAAGGTATATTTTACTCCAGCTAAGGGAGCAATAGTCCATGGCATCTAAAGTCAAACAAAATGATCATTTTGATGATGTCGTGATCGATCTTGACGCGCCGGTTTTTACGACGGGCGTGGTGTGCCGATTGCTGGATATTCCCGTCTGGGTCCTAAAGCAGCTCGACCGAGAGGAAATTGTCAGTCCGCCGCGAAAGAAAGAAGGCCAGGCGCGGCTTTATTCGCAAAGGGAATTAAAAATGGTCAAACATTGTTGGTATTATATCCAGCAACATAATGTCAAGATTAGCGGGTTGAAGGTTATTTTAAGAATTGAGGAAGGCAAACAGCCCTAAATTTTTTTGCCTATAAATTAGCAGTCTCTATGACTGAGTGCCAGCATGAAAGGAGGTGGGGTGTTTGAGGAATTAAAGAGTTGGGCGTGTTCGGCATTCATAGGGGCTAAAATCCATATAAGCATAAAAATGACAACCTAAGAAAATAGAAATGGAGGAGAAACATGGTCAATTTCCCGATGAAAAAACAAAATGAATCCTGGTATCCTTTCAGCGATATCCAGAATTTACACAAAGAGATGAACCGATTATTTGATTTTTCTTTCCCAAAATGGGATTCCGAAACATCTTTGTTAAGCGGCCAATGGGCTCCGGCGATAGACGTCTATGATTCAAAGGACAATGTTGTTGTCAAAGCGGATCTGCCCGGCCTGACCAAAGAGGATATCAATGTTTCGGTCCAGGATGACTTGCTTACCATCAGCGGAGAGAAGAAACAAGAATCTGAGGTCAAAGAGAAGGATTATCTGAGAACGGAGCGTTATCATGGAAGTTTTCACCGGGCGCTTCGGCTTCCGGCCCAGATCGACCTCTCAAAGGTGAACGCGAACTTCAAGGACGGGGTCCTGGAAATCACGCTCGGCAAAAAAGAAGAAGCAAAACCGAAACAGATCACGGTGAATATAAAATAATTGCGGGGGGAGGTTTTCTCCCCCGCTACTTAAGTATGATCAAGGAGGGAGATTATGCGTATCGATAAATTCAAAAAAGAATCCCCAGAACCCAAGCGGTGCGTTTGTTCGGCCGTGGATGTATGCGAAACGGAAAAAGAAATCATATTGACCGTTGATATGCCTGGAGTCGACCGGAAGACATTGAACGTTGACTTGCAGGGAGATCAGCTGACGATCGTGGGCCATAAACCGAAAGATGTTTTAGACGGGAAATATACTCCGTATTATGAAGAACGGGCGTCGGGGATTGACTATTACCGGACGTTTCAGATAAGTTCCGAAATCGATCGGGAGAAAATCAGAGCCGAGTATACCAACGGGGTCCTGGAAATTCGGTTGGGGAAATCTCAGGAAGTGCAGCCGAAAAAGATCGAAATTCAAACGAATTAAGGGGGAGATGTCCATGCGAAGACGAAATCTCAGCCATGTTTTAAAGGGGTATTTCACGGGTCTTTGGAGTGACCAGATGCTGTACGGGATATTGTTTGTGCTCTTTGGGGCTCTGATCATCGTTTTTCCCCGTATTCTGGCGGCGGTTGTTGCTTCCGTCTTTTTTTTGATCGGGTTCTTTTTGATCAGTTCCGCATGGACATTCAGGACGATGGCGCAATGCGCGCAAGATTCCGTCGATGAACTCTTTGATCGGGGTTAGCGCCGTTCCAGGCGGGATCAGGGGAAGGCCCGGAATAATTGCCGTTATTGATAAGAAAGGAATGATGAACAATGGCTATTCATTTTGAAAAATTCACGCAAAAATCTCAGGAAGCGATCCAGAAATCGGTCGAACTGGCCACAAGCCTGGGGCATCAAACGGTTGATGCCGAGCACCTGATCTACGCGTTCTTGAAACTGGACGCAGGCATGTTCTCTTCCTTTCTGGGGCGGTTAAATATTTCCGTCGAAGGATTATTGGCTGATCTGGAGAAGGCCTTTGAAAAGAAGCCGAGAGTGGAAGGCGGTTCGCCGATGATGTTTTCCAATAAAGTAAACCGGATTCTTATCGATGCTCAGAAGATTGCCGCCGACATGAAAGACGATTTTGCCTCTCAGGAGCACGTGTTCTTGGCTTTTTGCCAGGATCCCGAGACCGCGATCGCTCAAGAGCTGGATAAGAACGGCGTCGGGCGCAGGGATGTTGTAAATATGATCCGGCAGATCCGCGGAGGGCAAAAAGCCGACAACGCCAATCCGGAAGAGAAATATCAGGCGCTGGATAAGTATGGGCGCGATCTGACCGCGCTGGCGCAGGAAGGCAAACTGGATCCTGTGATCGGCCGGGACGAGGAGATCCGCCGCATCATTCAGGTCCTATCCCGAAGGACGAAGAATAATCCCGTCCTTATTGGGGAGCCCGGCGTCGGGAAAACGGCCATTGTGGAGGGATTGGCCCAAAGAATTTTTACGGAAGACGTTCCGGAAGGATTAAAGAATAAGAAGGTGGTGGCTCTGGACATGGGAGCTCTGATCGCGGGAACGAAGTACCGCGGCGAATTCGAAGACCGTTTAAAAGCGGTCCTCAAAGAAATTGAGAGCCGTAATGGCGAGATCATTCTTTTTATCGATGAACTGCATACGATCGTGGGAGCGGGAAAGGCCGAGGGCTCAATGGATGCGGGGAATATGCTCAAGCCGGCCCTGGCCCGCGGCGTTTTGCGTTGCATCGGGGCGACGACGCTGGACGAATATCGGCTGCATGTCGAAAAAGATGCGGCGCTGGAACGCCGGTTCCAGCCTGTGATGGTCAGCGAACCGACCGTCGAGGATACGATCGCGATCTTGCGCGGCCTCAAAGAGAAGTATGAGGTCCATCACGGGGTCCGCATCCAGGATTCGGCGATCATCGCGGCAGCGACGCTATCGCAACGGTATATTACCGAACGGTTCCTTCCCGACAAGGCCATCGATTTGATTGATGAGGCCGCTTCGCGGCTGCGCATAGAGATTGACAGCATGCCGCAGGAACTGGATGTCAACGAACGGAAGATCCGCCAGTTGGAGATTGAAAAACAGGTTTTGAAAAAAGAGACGGATGAAGCCTCCAAAGGGCGCTTGAAGAAATTGGAAAAAGATCTGAGCGGTCTTAAAGAGGCGAACAAGGAAATGCGGATCAAATGGGAAGGAGAAAAATCCCAGATTAACAAGATCCGCAGGATCAAAACGGAGATTGAGCAGAAAAAGCTCGAGGAGATCAAGGCCGAAAAGGAGGGGAATTGGGATAAGGCCGGAGAGATCAAATACGGCCTTCTGGTCAATTTGAACAAGGAGCTTGAGCTTCAAAATAAAGAACTAGTCAGGATCCAGAAGGGCGGAGCCATGCTCAAAGAGGAAGTTGATGACCAGGATATCGCCGAGGTTGTGGCGAAATGGACCAAGATTCCGCTCTCGAAATTGATGGAAGGGGAAACGGAGAAACTGATCCATATCGAGGAGTATCTGAAAAAAAGAGTGGTTGGTCAGGATCAGGCTATTGATCTCGTGGCCAACGCGATCCGGCGCACGCGAGCGGGATTGAGTGATCCGCATCGGCCTATCGGATCATTTATCTTTGTCGGACCGACGGGAGTCGGCAAGACCGAGCTGGCCAAGTCGCTTGCGCAGTTCCTTTTTGACGACGAGAACGCTATGGTCCGCATTGACATGAGCGAATACATGGAGCAGCACAGCGTCGCAAGGCTGATCGGTGCGCCGCCGGGATACGTCGGATACGAAGAAGGCGGCCAGCTCACGGAAGCAGTGCGCCGCCGCCCGTATTCGGTCATTCTCTTTGACGAGATCGAGAAAGCCCATAAGGATGTTTTTAACGCGTTACTGCAGATCCTTGATGATGGGCGCCTGACCGACGGCCAGGGCAGGGTCGTGAATTTCAAGAACGCAATCATTATCCTGACGTCCAACATCGGGTCGGATGTGATCATGAACGCGAAAGACGCCCAGGAGATCGATCGCCGGATTCAT
>JAKQAH010000192.1 GCA_029568545.1 Candidatus Omnitrophota bacterium | reverse complement strand
GCAATGTGCATCGCGATATCCCGGGTAAACCGGCAAAAACTTTCATTTCTGGCGACAAAGTCCGTTTCACAATTTACTTCAAGAATAACGCCGATCTTGGCCCCTTGATGGATATATGCCTCGATGCGCCCTTCTTTTGCGGTCCGGCTGCCTTTTTTTGCGGCCAATTCAAGCCCGCGTTTCTTAAGAATATTTTTCGCTTCATCCATATTCCCGCCGGCTTCTTCGAGAGCTTTCTTGCATTCGATGACGCCGCAAGACGTCATCTCCCGCAATTCTTTGATCGTATCAACTGATATAGCCATAAAATGTCCTTTCACCTTTTCTCAGATCGATATTGAAACAACATTTCGGATTAATTTTCCGTGGGTTCCGGGGCCACCGAAGCGACTTCTTCTTTCGTGGAGACGGTCTCAGGCGTTACTTTTGTCTGAGGGGTCTCTTTCTTTTGTTCGGCTCTCCGTCTGGTCGTTTCGCTCTCCTTAAACTCCTTCTGGCCTTCCCGAACGCTCTCCGCGACCAGATTCGTGATGATCCGAATCGATTTCAGGGCATCGTCATTGCCGGGAACAGGATACGTAATGAGATCGGGATCGCAATTCGTGTCAATGATCGCAATGATCGGAATGCCTAATTTATAAGCTTCGCGGACGGCAATCTCTTCTTTTTTAGGATCCACAACAAAAACCGCTTGGGGCATTTCTCGCATTTCCCGAATACCGCCGAAATTGAACAGGAGCTTCTCCCTTTCTTTTGTCAATGCGGCAATCTCTTTCTTTTTTAGATTTTCCCAAATGCCGTTCTCCTGCATCTGCTCAATTTCGCGCAATCGGTCAATGGATTTGCGGACAGTTTGAAAGTTCGTTAAAAGCCCGCCTGACCATCGGTTTTTGACATAGCACATCTCGGATTTAACCGCTTCTTCCTCGATGATCATCTGAGCTTGCTTTTTCGTCCCGATAAACAAGATCTTGCCGCCTTTGGCAGCAATATCACGCACAAAATCCCTGGCCTCATTCAGGCATTGCACGGTCTTTTCCAGGTCGATGATATAAATCCCGCTTCTTTGGCCGAAAATGAATTTTTTCATTTTGGGGCTCCAGCGCTTGGTCTGATGCCCAAAATGAACCCCCGCTTCCAGTAACTGCTTAATCAATTCCTCTACCATTTTTCCTCCGTTTTTGTTCAATTTTACGCTCATTGTTACGCTTGATGGTGCGCAGCATACGTTCGCGTAAAATTGGTACTAATTATTAAATTTAATTGTCGTAGTATACCCAATAACTGTTTTTTTTGCAACTATTTCTTTTTTCAACTTTTCCATCTGTATTTTCTTAAAAAATGCCTTTTTTCGGCAAAATCTCAGCTTTCAGAGGAAAATTGCATCTCATAAAGCCTTCTGTACAAAGAACATGTCTTTAGCAATTCTTCATGCGGACCGGCCCCGACAATCTGGCCATGCTCAAGCACAACGATTTTTCCGGCTTTTTTAATCGTTGAAAGCCTGTGGGCTATGGCAACGACCGTCCTCCCCTGCATGAGAAGATCTAAGGCCTCTTGCACATATTTCTCGGATTCGGAATCAAGCTGGGAGGTCGCTTCATCCAAGATCAGAATCGGAGGATTTTTGAGAATGGCCCGGGCGATTGAAATACGCTGTTTTTCTCCTCCGGAGAGACGGAAGCCTCGATCTCCGATCATCGTGTCATAGCCTTTGGGCATGTTCATAATAAACCGGTGGGCAAAAGCCTTTTTGGCAGCAGCTTCGATTTCTTCCTGCGCGGCCGCCGGATAGCCATAAGAAATATTCGCCTTGACCGTATCATTGAACAAAATCGATTCTTGGGTCACGATACCGATCTGATTCCTTAATGATCGCATGCTGACATTTTTTAGATCGGTCCCGTCCATTTTCACCGTTCCGCTCGTCGGATCATAAAACCGCGGGATCAGATTGACCAGCGTGGTTTTTCCCGTTCCCGTGGGCCCGACGATCGCGATAATCTCCCCCTTCTTGACTTGAAGGTTAATGTTCTTTAGAACAATGCCAGATTCCTGGGAATAATGGAAATCGACATTCTCGATATCAATCGATCGGGTCATTTCCTTGATCTCAAGCGCGTCCGGTTTTTCCACTACCGTCGGCTGGGCGTCCAGGACCTCATAAATGCGTACGCTGGCAGCAATCGCTTGCTGGGTCAGGGCATTGACATTGCCGAGTTTCTTGATCGGGCTGATAATCGACATGATCGACCCGAAAAACAGGATAAAAACACCGAACGAAAGCTCGCCGTCCATAACGCTACGCCCCATCCATAAAATGATCACTATGCCGCAGATCGCGCCAAAGATCTCCGTGATCGGCGAAATGACAATGATCCTCTTGATCGATTTCATCCGCAGCTTATAATAATCCCGATTTTGCCCCTTGAACCGCTCGGTTTCATACTTTTCCGTTCCAAACGCCTTGACCAGCTGGATGCCGGAAATCGTCTCAAGAAGCAGCGTATTGATATCGGCCATCTTTTCCTGGGTCCCTTGCGAAATCTTCCGCAGCTTTTTGCCGATGACGCTCATCGGATAACCGATCAAAGGGAAAACCACAAAAATGATAAACGCCGCTTTAGGATTGATCGAGAAAACAATGACCGTGAACATCAGGATCATGAATGTTTGGCGGAACAGATCGGTCACGCCGTAGGACAGCGCATTCTCGACGACATTTACGTCATGCGTGATGCGGGAAATCAACTCCCCGGTCCTTTTCTTGCTGAAATAATCCAGCGAAAGGCTTTGAATCCGCTCATACAGACGGGAACGCATATCCCGCATAATGCGCTGGGAAACATCGCTCATCAGATATTGATAGGCGAATATGAAAATGTTCTTCAATAGAAGGACTACGATCACGATAATGGGGAAAATCCAGAATAACGTAGCCGGCTCAACCTCGTTGAATTTATCGATCCAGACTTGGATAAAACCCGGAAGTTGGTTGGAAACAACGATTTTTTTGTTGTTAAAGATGCGGTCGGTCATGGGGACCAACAAGGACAGCTGGAAGCCTTCAAAAAAACTTGATATCAACATAGTCAGGACAGCCACGGAAAACAGCTTGCGGTGCCCCTTTAAAAAACGCAGGAGTTTGATATAATTTTCCATAAGTTCACGAATCGTAGCATATCAATTGACTTTTGTCGAGGGATTTGTTATTGTTAACATCAATAAGTAGTTCATATTATTGGTATTAGGTAAACCTGGAAGCCGCAGTATGATAAAAAAAATAAAAGTCGGCATTGTTGGGATCGGGCATCTAGGCTCGCGGCATCTGAAGGTCTACAGCGAGCTCAAGGAACAAGCGGAAATTATCGGCGTCTGCGACCTGAAAGCCGACCGGACGATCAAATTGGCCGAACATTACCATGCCCCCTTCTTGGAAAATTACCGAGACCTGGCCGGCAAGGTCGATGCCGTCAATATCTGCACCCCGACCGAATCCCACCATGAGATCGCCAAGTTTTTTCTTCAAAACGGCATTCACACGCTTGTTGAAAAACCGATGACAACAACTGTCAAGCAGGCGGATGAACTCATTGCGCTGGCCCAAAAAAATAACCTTAAATTGCAGGTCGGCCACATCGAGCGCTTCAACTCCGCCTTCGAATCGATCAAGCATTTTCTGCACAAGCCGCTTTTCATCGAATGCCACCGTCTCAACCATTTCCCGAACCGCTCTCTTGATATCGGCGTTGTCATGGATTTAATGATCCATGATATCGATATCGTTCTGGGGTTGATCCGCTCGCCCGTCAAAGACATTTCAGCCATCGGCGTCAATGTTCTGACCCCGCTGGAAGACATCGCCAGCGTCCGCATGACCTTCGAGAACGGTTGCGTCTGCAATTTGACGGCCAGCCGCATTTCCGATGAGGTCATGCGAAAGATCCGCGTGTTCCAGAAAGACACCTATATTTCCCTGGACTACGTCAAGCAGGAAGCCTTCATTTACAAAAAACACGAGCAGCAGATCCTTAAACACAGCCTCCCGATCGAGCGCGAAGAACCGTTGAAAAAAGAGCTGGAACATTTTCTCGAATGCGTCCGCGAAAATAAACAGCCCCTTGTTTCCGGCGAGCAAGGCCGGGAGGCCTTAGTTGTCGCTCTGGATATCAGCAAAAAAATATGGGAAGCCCGCCAAAACATCTTATCCTAGTTGCCGGAGAAGCCTCCGGAGACCTGCATGCGGCCCATTTGGTGGCCGCCCTCCATCGCCTCGATCCGTCGATTACGTTTTCGGGCCTCGGCGGGCCGAAAATGCGGGCAGCCGGCGTCCACCTTTATCATGACCTGACCAAATGGGCGGTCGTTGGTTTCTGGGAAGTGCTCAAGCATTACCGGAAAATCCGGAAAGCCTTTTATCTCATCCTCCAAAAGATCGATGAACAAAAAGTCGATGCCGTTATCCTCGTCGATTATCCGGGATTCAATCTGCGCCTGGCGCGCGAGCTCAAGAAACGCAACATCAAAATCATCTATTACATCAGCCCTCAGGTCTGGGCTTGGAAGGAAAAGCGGGTCCATTTCATCAAAAAGAACGTGGATAAAATGATGGTCCTGTTCCAATTCGAAAAGGATTTTTATGCCCGGTTCGGCATCCCGGTCGATTTCGTCGGGCATCCTTTGGTGGATACCGTTCGGGCTCACACCTCCAGGAATGATTTTCTCAACGCCAAGAACCTTGCGGCGGATCGTCTGACAATCGGCCTCCTTCCGGGCTCGCGGGAAAAGGAGATCGAAACGCTCCTTCCGATCATGATCGGCGCTGCCAAGAAATTGCACGAGGAATTTTCGCGCACCCAATTTTTGGTCCTCAAAGCGCCCACGATTGCAAAATCATCGATCAAGAAATACGTCCGGGAAACAGGCCTCAACATTCGAGTTGTCGAAGATAATGTTTATGATGGCATCAACGCCAGCGACCTGTGCCTGGTGGCTTCCGGCACAGCGACCCTGGAAACCGCCATTCTGGAGAAGCCCATGGTCATCATCTACAAGACGTCGCTGCTCACATGGGCCCTGGCAAAGATGTTCGTTAAGATCAAGCACATCGGATTGGTTAATATCGTCGCGGGAGAACTCGTCGCCCCGGAATGCGTGCAGTTTCAGGCAACGAGCCAACATATAGCGGAGGCACTGAAAAAGATCATCACGGACGAGCCGCGGATCGCGGACATGAAAACAAAATTGCGGGCTGTTAAGGCTTCGCTGGGAACCGGCGGGGCCAGCGACCGCGCAGCCAAAAAAATCCTAGAAACATTTTTCAACTAAAAACAAAGCTTATATTTCCTCAAGCGTTTTCCCGGGCGTCCAGCCAACTTTCCCGTCCAACCGCCGGATCTTCATCCAATCGCCTTCGCGGATTAATATTGTCGCCTTAGCGCCTGGGGATAATTTAAAATGCACCGTTGAATCCGCCCGCGGCTCAAACAAGGCGTCGGTAGCCGTTACAACAACAGCCAACCCCGCGTTTTGCTTCACTTTCATGGCAAGCCCCAAGGAATAAGCAAGGATCAAAACCAGTAAAACTGTACCGATCCCGTAAAACCGCATCTTCGGCCAGTTCCGATAAAGCGAAAGCAGGAACAGGGCTGCCAAGATCAAAACCAAAACGGCTATAATCAGCGCCATCTCATCCTTTGTATAAAAACCAACAAAGTCCCCGATCGCTTGACTTAAAAAACTTTGGGCTTTCCCGCCATCGTACGCATTAATCCTCGCGCGCAGATAACGATCATTGAATTTAAGGTCACTGTCTCTCGGGATCAACCGCATAGCGCGTTCATAATTCAAAACGGTCCGGCCGAGGTCTCCTTTTCTGAAATAGCTGTTCCCCAAATTATAATAAACGGCCCCGCTCTCCCGGCCGCCTCGGAGAATTTCTTCATACTTCTTAATGGCCGTATCGTAATCTTCGTTCTGATAGGCCATGCCGGCCTCGACAAATTTTGATAGCGCTTCATCCGCCGCGATCTGGGCAAACCCGCCCCTACCGACCAGCAACATCAGCATGACCAATACGAGAAAAATCCCTTGCCGTTTCATTTCACGAACCTCTCCAGATGATCGATGACATGCGCCAGGCGCTGATAGGTAACATCCATGTTCTCAGGGCTGATATCCGCCGACGCGTAACGGATCATATCGCATTCGCTATATGTCAGCGCGATGTCGTCCACGATCCTTTGTTCGATATTGTTTTTTTGCAGATGCCCCCGGACTGCTTCAAAAGTCACGGCGCCGGACGGAAGATGGAATTTATTGCCCAAATATTGCTGGATCGTCTTGAAAACAACATCGTAGAACATTTCTTTCTTGCCGGAGGCCATGAGTTTTTGGGCGAGCGCCAATCCCTGCCGGGCCTGCCGCGGCGCCTGCAGACGACGGGCATAGACACTGTCGGTCCGGATCCGGGCCGTGCGCTTGTAATGAATGAATGCCGCCACCCACAAGACCGCTGCCAAAAAAATGATACAAAAAAACACAAAACTTTTTGTGAGGGCTTGCCCCAAGGGCTTCAACCGCCCCGGCGCGCGCTTGATGAAAATAATATCCTGCCCCAAAGTTTCGGGTTCGGGTGGACGAACAGCCCCCTCCAACCCGATAACTTTAAACTCATCGCTTTTCTCCGGTTTTGCAACTTTGATTGGAAAAGGCCCTTGCGTGATTGTCTGATACTTCTTGAGCTGGGGATCGAAATAGGAGAACGTAATAGCGGGAACTTCCTTGACCGTATCCGATTGCGGGATGATCACCTGTTCTGTTTTCTTGATATTGTCTTTTTCAAGGATCTGAGGATCATAAAGCTTGAAACCTGTTCCGGGCGCCAGCGATGGCATTTGAACAGCCGTCAAATTTTGCTTTTTCTCTCCGATCACAGTCATCCGCAGCGTGATAGGATCCCCCTCTTTGACCTCCTGGGGGCCGACGGAAACATTAAAATCAAATTTGCCCACAGCGCCGGAAAAATTTTCAGGCTTTCCTTCCTTCGGAAAGTCCAAGACATTGATCGCGACCGCCTCCGACTCCAGAGTGATCGGCTGCTTTTCCTGACGGTCAAAAAACGAATTAAAGAAATCGTCATCAAAAATGCTGCCACGGCTTCCGAAAGGCATCGCTCTGTTCGCGCGCCCCACAAGAATATTGCAAGTAGTTTTTACCGGGCCTAACTGAAGCGCGCCCGTGCGCGTCGGATAAATATCCGTCATAAATTCAACCACCTGGTAGGATATGCCGTTCACGATCTGCTGATATTGCCGGGGCTGGCCATATTCGCCATCAGAGAAACCGACGCCATCAAACTGGGGATACTGGACATCCTGAACGGAAAGGCCCGATACAAATAAACTGATTTTGACATTGAACCGCTCATTTAAGTATATTTCCCGTTTTGGAACTTCTAAAACAAGGAATATTTTGTCTTTCAGGCTGGTTGACTGGCCTGGCAAAGGAGCAGCGGATCGATCGGCCGATCCGACAACAGCAACGGAGAAAGGCTCCGTCGTATATGTTTGTCCGGAAACGATGACATTCAGAGCGGGAATCTCAAACGTTCCTTCCTTAAGGGCAAACAGCGAATAGGTAAAAGTCTTTGAACTGGAATATTGTCCGTTAACGATGGAAACCCTCGTCGAAGGGCCTAAAAAACTCGCTTCAAAGCCATCGATCGGCGGCAATTGGACCGGCTCAACATCTTGGCTGCCGCTGACCGTAATCGACAATTGCGCGCTATCTCCCAAAACAATCTGCCTGGAGCTCACTTCAGCGGAAACACTGATGTCCTGGGCAAAGCAACGACCAGCTCCCGCAATAAGCAGAATACCCAGCCCAAGGAAAATGATCTTCAGTTGTTTTAAAAAGCTCAATCGCATGATCCTACCAATCTTTGAGAACAGGCCCCTCATTGCCTCTTCTTTGATAAACATTCAACAAACCCTGAGGCTCTTCTGTTTGCTTATAGCGCTCAAGCGTCATCTGGGCTTCTTTCGGCGTCAATTCCTGGCCATCCTGAGGCTGCCCCGCGCTTTCTTGCTGATTATTATAGCTTTCTTTGCCCTCTTGTCCACGCCCTTGATCCGATTTCTGCTCCCCGTTTGACTGCGGCTCCTGGGTTTGCTTCTGTTCTTCCTGGCCCTGTTGTTGCTCGTTTGCTTTTTGCTCTCGTTCCTGGTCCTGTCCAGACTGCTGCGGCTGGTCCTGAGCGTTTTTTTCCTCCTGCTCCTCCTGATTTTGTTGTTGTTCTTTTGGATCCTTCGATTCGTCGGATTTCTCTTGATCCTGTTTTTGCTGTTGCTGTTGTTTCAACAGTTCGAGCTCTTTTTTCACAAAATCATAATTATGCTTGGCGTCTTCATCTTTTCCGTCAATGGCCATTGCCCGCTCATATTGACCGAGCGATTTCTCTAAAGAAGAAACGGCTTGATCGATATCCTCTTTTGTCTGTGCCGCACCCGACTGGTACAAAGCATTTCCGAGATTATAGTAGGTTTTTTCCTTGAGATCGTCGTCCTCTGTCAAAAGAGCTTTTTGAAGATGATCAATGGCCGCCTCATAATCCTTCTCTTTATATAAAACCGTTCCCAGATTGAAATTCACGATGTCTGATTCGGGGTCACTCGTTAACGCTTGCGTGTATTTTTCGCGCGAAGACTCATAATCGCCACGTTGGTAATGGCGGTTTCCTTCCCTGACATCCCGTTGAAGCGACGCCGCTTCGGCCGGCGGAAGAACCATCAGGACCAAAAACAGGATTAAAAGGGCTTTTTTTCTTTTTTGCGTGGCGTTAGACATGTCTCAATGACCAGTAAAAGAACCGCAAGGCCCAGGGGAAACTGGAAACGCTCGAAATATTTCTTCTCCATTTGGGCTTCAATCTCCCGCTCTTTAAATTTAGACAACTCCTGTTCATAGATCAGGTCAAGGCCGAATTTGCTGCCGCTGGCCTTAACGTAAACGCCTCCTGTAACAAGAGCAATCTCCTTAAGCAATTTCTCATTCAACCGCGATTTTACAAAATTCCCGTCACGATCCTTCAAAAACACCGGTGAACCGCTATTGTCTTTGATCTGGATCAGTTCGCCTTCCGGCGTGCCGATCCCGACACAATAAATCTTGATCCCTTTTTCTTTGGCTTCCTTGGCGGCTGCAATCGGGTCGCCTTCCCAATCCTCCCCGTCAGTGATAATAATGATCGCTTTGTGCTCATTTTCCGTTTTATCGTAATCCTTGATCGCTTCTTTGATCGCTCTGGCGACATTGGTTCCTGCGCGCGGAACCGCATTTGCACTCAGATCTTTCAGGCTGATCTGAAAGCCGCCGTAATCGACCGTCAAGGGGCAAAAAACAAACGCATCGCCCGAGAACGCGATGAGGCCAATACGGTCTCCGTCTAATTTCTTGAGCAGGTCCTGAACGGCAAACTTCGTGCGCTCTAAGCGGTTGGGTTTCACGTCTTGCGTAAGCATGCTTTTGGATGTATCGATGACAACAAGGATATCGATGCCCTGGCGCTTGACCTCTTGCCACTGAAATCCCCATTGAGGACGGATCAAGGCCACAACGCTCAGCGTCGCAACAGCGATCAGAAGGACGTTTTTACGTGATGCTTTCAGCGCATCAAAGGAAAAAGCGATCTCTTGGGCGAGATGCTTCTGGGCAAAACGTTCCATCGCTCTTTTGCGGTGCCGATCGGCCCAAAACAGGAACATTGCCAACCCGATGGCGACCCATAGCCACACCAACATGTCTAATTGTGCAAAATGCATAGCATCACGGAACCTTTAAGAAAACCGTATGAGTCAAAAGCATCTCGCAACACAATATCATCAGCGCCGCGATCAGAAAATAGCCGAATAATTCCTTGTATTCTTTATATCCGAATTCTTCAATCTTAATTTTCTCAAGGGCATCGATCTCCTTATAAATCTCGCGCAGAGATTCCGTGTCCGTGGCGCGGAAATATTTGCCTCCGGTAATATCAGCGATCTCCCGGAGAGACTTTTCATCAAGATCAATGACCGCTTGTTGAT
>JAKQAH010000042.1 GCA_029568545.1 Candidatus Omnitrophota bacterium | reverse complement strand
ACCAACTGCGACGAGGAAACGGTCTTTGCGTTTCAGAGTTTCGGGGCGCGCGTGGACCGTGTCCATATTAATCGGCTGTTCCATCAGGATGTCCGATTGGACGACTATCATATTCTGGCAATTCCCGGCGGATTTACTTACGGCGATGACATCGAGTCCGGGCGCATTTTAGCCAATGAATTGCGGCTGAAACTTGGGCCCGATATGGATCGTTTTATCCGCGGCGGGAAGCTGATCATCGGGATTTGCAATGGGTTTCAAGTCCTGGTAAAATCAGGGATCCTTCCGGGGCTGGCGGATAAAAAAGCCGACGAAAAGGAAAGTCTCGTTCGGGAAGCGACGTTAACGAATAACGATTCCGGAAAATTCGAGGACCGCTGGTGCTATTTGAAGGCCGAAGGCAAAAGCGTCTGGACGCAGGGCCTTGAGCCCATTGTTTATTATCCGGTCGCGCACGCGGAAGGGAAATTTGTCGTGCGAGACAAGGGCGTATTGGCCAAGATGAATGGCAACGGGCAAGTGGCCTTTCGCTATTGCAATGCGCAAGGAAAGAAAACGGGTTATCCCGGCAATCCCAACGGATCGGCGGAAGATATTGCCGGCATCACAGACCCGACGGGACGTATCCTCGGGCTGATGCCTCATCCCGAGCGGCATTTTTCGTTTATCCAGCATCCGTTCTGGACGCGCTTGCAAGACAGCGGGCCGTATGGCCACGGAGCGAAAATCTTTGAAAACGGCGTTAATTATGTCAAAAGGACCCTTTTGTGAAAAATATAACCTATAAAACGAGCGGCGTTGATATCGCCAAGGCCAATATTTTTGTCGATGCGATCAAGAAAGACATGGCCAGCACGATGGGACCATCTGTGATCAGGCGCCAGGGTTCGTTCGGCGCGTTGTTTGCTTTGGCGAAGGGGAAGTATAAATATCCGGTATTGGTTTCATCGACAGATGGTGTGGGGACGAAACTTTTGATCGCCCAGGCGATCGGCAAGCATGATACCGTCGGGATCGATCTGGTCGCGATGAATGTCAACGATATCCTTTGCGTCGGCGCCCAGCCGCTGTTTTTTCTCGATTATATCGCGTGCGGCAAGCTGGACCCCAAAGTGCTGAAGGACGTGGTCAAGGGGATCGCTGAGGGATGCCGCCAATCCGGGTGCGGTTTGATCGGCGGAGAAACCGCCGAGATGCCGGGAATGTACAAGCCGGAGGAATATGATCTGGCCGGGTTTGCGGTCGGGATCGTGGAGAAGGCGAAGATCATTGACGGTTCAATGATCAAGGCCGGAGATCGGATCATCGGGTTGCCTTCAAGCGGTTTGCATTCCAACGGATATTCTCTGGCGCGCCAAGCCCTTTGTGCCGGTCTGCAGAGAAAATATGCGAAAGAACTGCTTGCGCCGACACGCATTTATGCCGCAGAGGTCTTAGGGCTTGTAGAAAAGTTTTCTGTCCGCGGTATCGCGCACATGACAGGAGGGGCCTTTTATGAGAAGCTAACCAGGATTTTGCCCGAAGGAACATGCGCGGTTATAGACCGGAACAGCTGGCCCATGCCGGAAATATTCAAGATCATCCAGGAAAAAGGTAAAATAAAAGATCGCGAGATGTTCCGGACATTCAACATGGGGATCGGGATGTCTTTTGTGTTCCGACCCAAGGATATTCCTGCGGTCAAAGCGTATCTTCGAAAAAAGAGAATCGCATTTTATGAGATTGGAAAAATCGTGAATGATCCGAAACGAAAGATCGTGATATGAGAATTCTTGTTATAGGTTCCGGCGGGCGGGAACATGTCCTTGCCTGGAAGATCAAGCAGAGCCCCTTGACCAAAGAGCTTTACTGCGCGCCCGGCAACGGAGGAATATCCGAAATTGCCCATTGCGTGGATATCAAGGCGGATGATATCAAGGGTCTTGTCAAGTTTGCCAAGGAAAAAAAGATCGATTTGACAGTTGTGGGCCCGGAAGGGCCGTTGGTGGCCGGGATCGTTGATGTCTTTGAAAAAGAGAAATTGAGAATTTTCGGTCCATGCCGGGAAGCTGCCCAGCTGGAAGGAAGCAAGGTCTTCGCGAAAGAGTTTATGTATGACTGTAATATCCCGACCGCCAGCTTCCAGAGGTTTGATAATATTGATGAGGCAAGGAGCTCTTTATCCCGCATGACATTTCCGATCGTTGTCAAAGCGGACGGATTGGCTGCGGGCAAAGGCGTGGTAATTTGCCAGAATCTCAAGGAAGCCGAAAAAGCTGTCGATGAGATCATGGTGCAGAAAATATTTGACGAGGCCGGCCAGCAGATCGTTGTTGAAGAATATCTTGAAGGCGAAGAAGTGTCCATCCTTGCGGTCATCGACGGCGAAAGCTATTGCCTTTTGGACTCTTCCCAGGACCACAAGAGGATCTTTGACGATGATATCGGGCCGAATACTGGGGGGATGGGAGCCTACTCTCCGGCGCCGATCCTGACGGAGAAGCTGTACAAGACGGTGGAAAGCCGCATCATCGAGCCGGTGATCCGCGGGATGCAAAGGAACGGCACGCCGTTTAAAGGCGTTTTATATGCCGGATTGATGGTTACCGCCGAAGGGCCGATGGTGCTGGAGTTCAATGTCCGTTTCGGCGATCCCGAGACCCAGGCTATTTTGCCGCGGATGAAAAGCGATCTTGTTGAATTGATGCTGGCGAGTTGCGAAGAGAGGCTGGATACGGTCAAGTTGCGATGGGATAAAAGGAGTTGCGTTTGCGTGGTCATGAGTTCGGGAGGCTACCCTGGGGAATATGAAAAAGGGAAAGAAATTTCCGGATTAAAGGAAGCCCAGCAAGTTCCGGATACGTTCATTTTTCATGCCGGCACAAAAAAGGAAGATAGCAGAATTTTGACTTCCGGCGGGCGCGTGTTAGGGGTGACCAGTTTGGGGATGGGGATCGAAAAAGCGATCGAGCAGGCCTATCAGGCGGTGGATAAGATCAATTTCGACCGATGCTTCTTCCGTCGTGATATCGGGTCCAAAGCGTTCAAGTGGATCAGGCATCGGTCGCAGGTTGTGCGCTGACGAACATATCATCAAGGAGAGAGTTATGGACGATATTCAAGTCGCTATTATGATGGGAAGCAAGTCGGACTTGCCTGTGATGGAGAATTCCGCCAAGATCCTGAAGGATTTTGGCGTAAAATATGAAATGAAGGTCCTTTCGGCGCACCGGACCCCCAAGGAAACGGCGGAGTACGCCGAAGGATTGCGGTCCCGTGGCCTGCGGGTCGTTATTTGCGGCGCGGGCGCGTCAGCCGCTCTGTCGGGAGTTGTGGCGGCGCACACGACGCTTCCTGTGATCGGCGTGCCAATCGACGCGACGGCGCTTAACGGCATGGATGCGCTGCTTTCAACGGTCCAGATGCCGCCGGGAGTCCCGGTCGGAGCGGTGGCGATCGGCGAGGCCGGCGCAAAAAATGCGGCTTTGTTGGCATTGCGCATTTTGAGCCTTCAGAACGGATCGATTGAAAAAGGGCTGGAGAAGTTCAAGAAAGATCAGAAAAAAGCGATTTTGGATATTCAACTGAATTGAAAACGGAAACGATCAAAATTGATCCGCAGTACCCCGATTTAAATCAGATCGCTTACTGCGCCAAGGCGATCCGCAAGGGCGGGCTGGTTATTTTTCCGACGGAGACGGTTTACGGGATTGCCGCAGACTTTTCGAATCCGCAGGCGATGAAGCGCTTGCGGGATGTCAAAAGGCGCAACGAAGAGAAGCCGTTCTCGATTTTGATCTCCCAGATCGCCCTGATATCAAACTATACTTATATGACGGACCCGAAACTGTTTAAGCTGATCGATGCCTGCTGGCCGGGACCGTTGACGGTTGTTGTCTCTTCGAAGGAAGAAGGAAAAACGATCGGGGTGCGCATGCCGGACCATCCGATCGCGTTAAGGCTGGTTCAGGATGCGCAGTGCACGATTGCCGCTCCGTCGGCAAATATGGAAGGCAAGGAGCCGCCGACGACTTGTGCCGAAGCGTTGCGCGATCTGAACGGCCTCGTTGACATTGCGATCGATGGGGGGCCGGCGCGGATCGGCACCAGCTCCTCGGTTATTGATATGACTAAGGGGGCTCCCGAGGTTCTCCGGGGCGGGGCCATCACGCAGCAGGATGCGGAGCGGATCATCAACAAGAAGACGGTATTATTCATTTGCACCGGCAACAGCTGCCGCTCCGTCATGGCCGAGTATCTTCTGAAAAGCGTTCTCCATGGGCGGGAGGATGTTGAGGTTTTATCGGCAGGAACAAGCGTCTTCCTGCAGTCGGCGGCCAGCTCCGAGACGATCTCTGTTTTGGCCGAGGAAGGGATCAATGCGGCCGGCCATTTGGCGCGCCCGATGAACACGATTTTGCTCAAGAAAGCGGATTTGATTATTGTCATGACCCGCGGGCATCGGAACCAGGTGCTTGAACGCGTTCCGGAAGTCGAAAAAAGGGTTTATCTTCTTAAGGAGTTCATTGATCGGGTTCCCGGCGGAGAAGAGAACATCGATGTGCCAGATCCGATCGGAAAGCCCAGATATTTGTACAAAGAATGTCTCAAGGAAATCAAAGAAGCGATCCATAAAATCCAGGGATTAGTGTAAAGGCGAACATGACTATTTTTGTCGGAGCGGACCACCGCGGATATTATTTTAAAGAGCAGATTATGGCGATATTGAAGAAACAGGGATATACGGCAGTTGATGTGGGATCCTATGATCCGGATGCGAGGTGCGATTATCCTGAGATCGCCTACAAAGTGGCCACCAAGGTGGCGAGCTCATCCCATCACAAGGGAATTCTTTTATGCATGTCCGGCATCGGCCAAACGATCGCCGCAAATAAAGTCCGGGGCGCTTACGCGGCGCTGTGTCATAATGCCACGTCGGCCGCTTTTTCCCGTCGGCACAATAATGCCAATATCCTTGTGCTGGGGGCTGATTTTGTCAACAAGAAAGATCTTCCCCGGATCCTTCGGACATGGTTGAATACAAAGTTCGAAGGGGGCCGGCATCAGCGAAGGATCAAACAGATCAAAAAAATCGAAAAAGGTCTTAAAGTCTAGAATATGTTCAATAGTGCCATTGCGCTTAAAGGAGATGTTATGGAGCATTTAAAGAAGGTCGATCCGGAGGTTTATCAGGCCATTGCAGAGGAGCTGAAGCGCCAGCAGGATAATCTGGAGCTGATCGCCTCCGAAAATATCGTTTCCTATGCCGTCCTTGAGGCGCAGGGATGTATCATGACCAATAAATACGCTGAGGGGTATCCGGCAGCGCGCTACTACGGCGGTTGCGAAAAGGTTGATGTCGTCGAGAGTTTGGCGATCGAGCGGGCCAAAAAGATTTTCGGCGCCGAGCATGTGAATGTCCAGCCTCATTCGGGGTCGCAAGCGAATATGGCGGTCTATCTGGCGGCTCTGAATTACGGCGATACGGTCTTGGCGATGGACCTGGCGTGCGGCGGGCATTTGTCGCATGGCTTGAAGATCAACTTCTCCGGGCGCTCCTATAATTTTATCCCGTATACGGTTAACCGGGAGACCGAAATGCTCGACTACGATCAGATCGAAGCCCTCGCAAAAGAGCATAAGCCGAAAATGATTGTTGCCGGCGCTTCCGCCTATTCGCGGACGATCGATTTCAGGCGGTTTCGTGAGATCTGCGACAGCGTCGGGGCATATCTTTTTGTCGACATGGCGCACATCGCAGGGTTGGTCGCGGCGGGAATCCATCCCTCCCCGGTTCCCTATGCCGAATTTGTCACGACCACGACGCACAAAACATTGCGCGGCCCGCGCGCGGGAATGATCCTCTGCCGGGAGGAATTTGCGAAAAAGATCAACTCGACGGTCTTTCCCGGAACGCAGGGAGGGCCGCTGATGCATGTCATCGCCGCAAAAGCGGTTGCATTGAAAGAAGCGCTCAGCGATGAGTTCAAGCAATATCAGCGTCAAATCGTTAAAAACTCCCAGGCCCTTGCCCGGGCGCTCGGGGAGCTGGGCTGCCGCATTGTGACGGGCGGAACGGACAATCATCTGCTCATGGCGGACGTGCGCTCGAAAAACATTACGGGCAAGGAAGCGTCGGCTGTCTTGGACAAGGTCCAGATCACGGTGAATAAAAATCTTATTCCGTTTGATCCGCAGAAGCCGACCGTGACCAGCGGGATCCGCATCGGGACGCCGGCTGTCACGACGCGCGGTATGGAAGAAGAGGAAATGGAGCAGATCGCTCATTTGATCGATCAGGCGATCACGCACAAGGATGACGAAGAGGAGCTTAAAAAGATCGCCGAAGTGGTCCACCATTTGACCAGGATATTTCCGATCTACAAGGAGTTTCAGCGATAAATGAGGCCGCGGTCTTAAATGAAATGTCCGTCCTGCCAATATAACGAAACGAAAGTCATCGATTCCCGGCTGAATAGCGACGGGACGTCGATACGCCGGCGCCGCGAATGCCTGAAATGCGAGAAGAGGTTCACGACCTATGAGTATGTCGAGAACGTTCCGTTGATGGTGGTCAAGCGCGATGGCCGACGGCAGCCGTTCGACCGGGAGAAAATCATCAGCGGTATCGTCAAGGCCTGCGAAAAGCGCCCCGTCAGCATCGACAGGATCGAGACGATTACCGGAGAGATTGAGCGCACTATTCAGAAGAAATATGACCGGGAAGTTGAGACCCGGGATATCGGTGAGCTGATCATGGAAAAACTTGCGGTCTTGGATGAAGTGGCGTATGTCCGTTTTGCGTCCGTATATCGTCAATTCCGCGATGTGAACCAATTTATGCGCGAGCTGAAACTGATCTTGGATAAAGAAAAGAAATAAAGGGTTTTTCTTTCTCCGGCGGCGTGTCAAAACTTACGATAAGGAGCCTTTCGGTGATACAAGTTGAACTGAGCAAGATCATTATTGACGAAAAGCATCAGGACCAGATCATTGTCCTGAAAGAAAAGAATGGGGACCGCCAATTTCCGATTGTTATCGGTTTCTTGGAGGCGTCCAGCATCAAGATGAAACTTTCCGGCATCGAGCCGCCGCGGCCCATGACCCACGACCTTTTGGTCGCTGTGATCGATGGGCTGGGAGCGACGTTGGACCGTTTGGTCATCGATAAGATGGTCAACAACACGTTTCACGCCAAACTGGAATTTAAATTCAAAAACGGAAAAAAGAAAATCGTCGACGCCAGGCCATCCGATGGGGTTGCCTTGGCCGTGCGGACGAACGCCGCGATCTTCGTGGAAGAAGATGTGATGAAAAAAGCGGCCCTATTCAGCGCGTAGTACCCTTAGCCTTATCCTCATGCCGCTCTTATCTGATTATCCTCAATTAAAGATCATCCGGGATATTGCCAGAAAAAAGGATGTGTCCGTCTATTTGGTCGGCGGGTTTTTGCGGGATTTCTTTCTTGGCATGAAGAAGAAGGATTTTGATTTCGCCGTTGAGTGCAATGCGCTGGAGGTCGCCCGGACATTTTCCAAAACGATCAAAGGGGCCTTTGTCCTTCTGGACAAGGAGCGGGGATGCGCGCGCATTGCCAAGAAGATCAAAGGCGATCTTTACACGTTTGATTTTGCGGATTTCCGTTCAAAAACTTTTTTGCAGGACCTGGCCCACCGGGATTTTACCATCAATACGCTTTCTTTGGATATCTCCGGCATCAACGAATCGACGGAAATTGCGCAGGCTCTGATCGACGCGAAGAAAGGTATGAGCGACCTACGGGCGAAGCGTATCAAACTGGTATCCGCCCAAGCCTTTGGGGAAGATCCTTTGCGCATGATGCGCGCCTTCAGCTTAAAGGCTGTCTTGGGATTCAAGATTGAGGCAAAGACCTTTGCCCGGATCCGACGGGATAAAGACCTGATTAACCGGGTTTCCTACGAGCGCATCCGGGAAGAGCTTTTCAAGATTTTGGAAACCGATGATGCGGCGTCGATCCTGAAATTGATGGACCGTGCGGGGCTTTTGGGGCTGATCATCCCGCAGGTGAAAATCATGTACGGATGCAAGCAGGGAACGTATCATCATTTGGACGTGTGGCCGCATTCCTTGGAAACGGTCGTTCAGCTCGAGCGGATTTTCAACGAAACCGGACATGATCCGGCGATCGCGGCGTATCTTCAGGAGCCCCTGGGAGGCAGCAGGAGTCGCCGATCGGTCATGAAATTAGCGGCACTGCTTCATGATATCGGCAAGCCGGATACGCGCAAGAGGGAGAACGGCAGGACTTCGTTCCACGGCCATGAGCATGTCGGGCGCAATATTGTCAAACATATTGCCAAAATGCTTAAGCTTTCTGTGCGCGAACGCCATGCCTTGGAAGATATGGTCCGGTGGCATCTGCGCCCAGGGTATCTTTCCAACTTCAAGCGGCCCAGCTTGAAAGCCATTTACCGTTATTTCCGCGATACGAAAGAGGAGGCGATCAGCATTCTTTTATTGTCTTTGGCTGATCAGCGCTCAACGTGCGGCCCGGCCACAACGCTGCAGGATCAAAAACACCATGAAGCGATCTGCCTGGGGCTTATGCGCGAACATCTCAAGAAAAAAGACGAAAAACCTTTTGTCCGGCTCATTACCGGAAACGATTTGATCAAAACGCTTCGCCTCAAACCTTCGCCGCTTTTTGCCAAGATCCTTTTGTCTGTCGAAGAAGATCAAACGTTGGGCAAAGTGAAAACAAAAGAAGAAGCTTTGGCGTTAGCGAAGAAGATCGCCGAGAAAGAAAATCGTAAAGGATGAGGATTGTGAAAATCGGGGATATACAGATTCAGGTCGTACAGGCGGATATCGGTAGGCTCAGGGTCGACGCGATCGTTCATCCGTGGCATAAAGGAAGAATAAAAGCGGATTGCGTTATCCATGCGGAAATGTCCCGTTGCAGCGGGAATCCCTGTTGGGATCAGGATATTGTGCGCCATGCGGCGGCCGATGCGCTCAGACGTGCGCAGGAGCTAAAAATAAAATCCTTGGCGTTCTCGCCATTGGGCTGCGATGCCGGCCAATTTCCCCTGATCGGTTCGGCAAAGATCATGATCCAGGAGATTATGAAGGCATCGAGGGACCCCCAGATTTCTTTAAAGAAGGTTGTTTTTTGCCTTCCGGACCGAGAAACATGCGAAGTGTTCGAGAAAACAGTTTCTGCTTATGTCCGCCATCTTCAGGAAGATCTTGGCCCGGGGCCATATGTGACGGTCGATATCATTATTGAGCTTTCCCAGGGCATTATTCTCGTCGAGAGATCTAATCCGCCTTACGGCTGGGCCTTGCCGGGCGGTTTTCTGGACCGCGCAGAAAGCCTGGAGCAGGCGGCTATCCGGGAAACCAAGGAAGAAACCAATCTCAATTTGGTCAATTTGCGGCAATTTCATACCTATTCGCAGCCAGGACGGGATCCGCGCTTTCATACCGTTTCGACCGTCTTTATCGCTGAGGGGCAAGGGGAGCCGCGGGCCGGCGATGATGCGAAGAATTTAAAGATCGTACGTTATGAAGATTTGCCCGAACTAGATTACGCTTTTGACCATAAAATGATCATTAAGGAATATTTGATCGAGAGGAATTTTTATTAAAGTGCAGCCCCTGCCCGCAAGATTGCTTTTTAAAAACGCTTCTCTTAAGTTGCTCAAAATCCAGTCCGAAAAGTTCATAATCGTTGTAGTCCAACGGAACAATTAGTGCTAGAGTATAACACAAGAACACCTGCAAGAATGATCCTGGCCGAGTTTTCAGGCACATCATTCCGATCCGGGCGCGATGGTTCTGTCCAAAATATAAGAGAGAAAGGGATTCCTTATGATCAAAGCGGTTTTAGACCGGCAGCTTATGATCAGCGTCAACAATGATGTCGGGATGTTGGCGGCCGTGACCAGCGTTATCACTTCGACGGGGATTAATCTGCTGGCCAACTGTGCCTATGCGATCGGCGGCAAAGCGGCCTTTATGTTTGTAACGGACGACAACAATGCGGCGAAAAAACTTCTGGAGTCGCACAATGTCAATGTGCAGGAAGAGGAGGTGATCCTGCTGTCGGTGGATAACAAGCCCGGCGTTTTACGCGCCGTTACGGATCGAATGGCCGAAACGGGGATCGATCTGACGCTGATGTACGGGAGCGTGGATCCGAGCGCAGAGGTCGCGCGCCTTGTCCTGGTAGCCAAAAATAATTTGGACGTCATGATGTTGATTAAAACAGAACTGGAGCGCAGTTAAAAGGAGATCCCCATGGTCAAAGCGTCCGCGCGTCATATTTTGGTCAATACGAAGAAAGAATGCGAAGAGTTAAAGGTCCGCATTGAGAAGGGCGAGGATTTTGCCGCCGTTGCCAAGAAATACTCGCAGTGTCCGTCGGGCCAGGATGGCGGGGCCCTCGGGGAATTCAGCCCGGGGCAAATGGTCGAGGCCTTTGACAATGTGGTCTTTTCGGCGGAAGTCGGCAAGGTCCATGGGCCGGTCCAAACGGAGTTCGGATATCATTTGATCCAGATCACGAGCCGGAACGGCTGATTTTTTTCGCTTAACCGATTGCCGAAATCGGGGAATTGTACTACAATAAAAATCATTCTCAGGGAAGCCCTCTCCCGGTTTTATCCAAGGAAGTCGAATGGCGAGCGATCCACAAGCCCAGAAATTGGAAGAGGCCAAGAGCAAGTTCTTGGTCGGCATGTCCAACGAGATCCAGAGGTCGATGAAAGAGGTCCTCAAGCATAGCGATCTCATCAAAAAGACCGGATTAAGCGACAAGCAGACCGAGCATATCGATACGATCTACAGAAGCGCCCATAAGCTCTCGTGGATCGTCAATGATATCCTGGATTTTTGCCGTCTGGAGCTGGGGAAAGTCGAGCTTCAGTCCATCGGCTTCAACATCGAATATCTGATCAATGATGTTTTTCGAAAAGCTGTCGAGCAGAAAAAAGACAGGCCTGTCGATACCTATATCGACATCGACAAGAATGTTCCCCGCGACCTGATCGGCGATCCCACCCGCCTGCGCCAGATCCTCGTCAATCTTTTGAGCAACGCGTTCAAGTTCACCTCCCAAGGAGAAATAGGCATTATTGTGCAGACCGCGAATCGTCCGATATCGATCAAAGACGAAGGGCAGATTTTTCTCCGAATTGTTGTGAAAGACAGCGGCCAAGGCGTTCCGAAAGACCGGCAGGAAGCTATTTTTGAATTTCATGGCAGAGAAAATCCTTCGGAATCATGGGAATATGGCGGGACCGGGCTGGGATTGTCCATTTGCAAACTTGTGGCCGAATCCATGAAAGGAACCATCACCTTGGATTCAGAAGTCGGCAAAGGAAGCGAGTTCGTTCTGACTCTTCCGTTTAAAAAAGGAAAGTCTCTGCACGAGAAAGGCGTCTATTCGCTTTCCCGGAAGGATCTGGTCGGCCGCAAGGCCATCATTGTCGATGACAATGAGATCGCCCGCAAGATTCTCAACAAATGCTGCGAGACCATGGGGATCAATGTTCTTCTCATATCGGCCTCGCCGAAAGCCGTTCTGCAAATGCTCGATGATGCTTACAACGGCGGGGAAGTCCCCGACCTTATTCTCTGCGACTTGATGATGCCGGAGATGGATGGCTATGAAATGGCGCGCGTCATCCGGGCGAATGACCGTTTCCGGGATATTAAGCTGATCGCGGTGACTTCCGCTGTCCGGGTCGGGGGAGCGCGCCACGCCCAGGAATGCGGATTTAACGGATTTCTGCCCAAGCCGGTCTTTCTCGATGAGCTGGCGAAAGTGATCGCGACGGTTTTGGGAAGCCCCCATGGGGACGGAACGATCGTCACGCGCCACATGGTCGAAGAGCTCGGCGTGAAAGGCGCAAAAGTCCTGGTGATCGCGGAAAAAACAGCGGACCAAAAACTGATTAAAGAATGCCTGGGAGCCATGGATTGCGAAGGGGAATGCGTTCCGAATGGGCGCCGGGCCGTCGAATGTCTCAAGGAAAAGCTTTATAGCTTATGCCTTCTGGATTTTAGCATTTTCAAGGAGGAGGGCCGGGAGATCGTTAAGATTATCAAAGAAGTCAGCCGCAATATGCCGGTGGTTGTTCTTCTGGCCAGCGATACCAAAGAGAGCCGCTCCGAATGTTTGGACGCGGGAGCCGATGATTTTGTCGTTAAACCGGCGGACATGATCAGCCTCAAAAGAATTGTCACGCGTTACGGAGAGAATTGACCGCATGAATGCCCGACAGACCGAGTATGTTGTGTTCGATGTGGAAACGACCGGCTTATCGCCCCAGAACGGGGACCGGATCGTTGAGATCGCGGCGGTCCGTTTGAGGAATTGGGAGATCATCGATACGTTCGAATCGCTGGTGAATCCCGAGCGGGAACTGCCGTCGGAAGCGCAGCAGATCCACCATATCACGGAAGCGATGCTCGCCAAAGCCCCGACGGCGGACCATATCCTTCCCCAGATCATCGATTTTACGGGCGGCGCCTGTTTAGTCGGCCACAATATCAAGTTCGACCTGAATTTTCTCTGCTATCAGTTGTCGCTGGTCGGCAGGAAATTGAGAGACGAAACGCCCGCGATTGACACGCTGAAAATGGCTAAGGAATTGCTGCCGCATTTGACGAGTTTCCGCTTGTCGCATGTGGCCCATTCGCTGGGCGCCGCGATCAAAGAGGCCCATCGGGCCTTGCCGGATGTTAAGGTCACGGCGATGGTCATGAAGCGCCTCATGGATATTGCCGCCGAACAAGATATCAGCACGTTCAGGAGCCTGCATAAGCATTTTGGGGTCATCAAACCGAATTTCAAGATCGAGCAAAAGAATCACGAGTTTGTTTTTTAATTCCTTCCGCTTTTTCTGCCTTCGACATGAACCTGATCCTGCTTTTCAGCGATGATTTTATTGATGATGGCAAGTGCGTGCGGCTGTCCGGCCGGCGGTTTGAGCATGTGCGCAAAGTGCATCGCGTTGCCGTCGGCGACGAATTGTGCGTGGGGCTGTGCGGGGGATTGATCGGTACGGGGCGGGTTACCGTGTTGAACGAAAAAGTCTTGGAGATGAACGTTGCTTTCCGTTCTTATCCGCCGTTGCCTTTGCCGGTCACTTTGGCTTTGGCCTTGCCGCGCCCGATTATGCTTAAAAGGGTCCTGGCTTCGGCGACCAGCATGGGCGTCAAACGCATAATTTTATTCCATTCGCATCGCGTGGAGAAGAGCTTCTGGAAAAGTCCGGCTTTGAATGAGGCCCATATTAAAGAGCAGCTTATTTTAGGTCTTGAGCAGGCAAAAGACACTCTTTTGCCGACGGTAGAATTAAAGCCCTTGTTCAAACCTTTTGTGGAAGACGATCTGCCCGCGATGGCCAAAGATACGCTTTGCCTGGTAGCCCATCCGGAATCCGCGGATCCTTGCCCGTCGAATGTTGCCGGTCCCGTGACCCTTGTGGTAGGTCCAGAGGGGGGATTGATCCCCTATGAGATCGAAAAATTAAGGAGTTTAGGATTTTTATCGGTGCACCTCGGAAAAAGGATTTTGCGCGTCGAAACGGCCGTTCCTGCTTTGCTTTCGAAATTGTTTTAATGTGCCGGGCTTTGTCGCGAGTATAATTTGCTTGCGAGAAGAATGCCGCCAACATACAATAATCGCTGAATGATCGGCGAAAAATCAATACAAGGTATTTTCTGACTCTTTTGGATCCATCGAACCCCTATCTTTCCGACCCCGATGTCCGTTTGATGTTGGAGTTTCAAAACGGCGATAAGGCTTCTTTCGAAGCCCTTATGCGTAAGTATTTTCCGCGGCTGCTTAATTTTATTTACCGGTATGTCAATGATCGGGGAATGGCCGAAGATATTGCGCAAGAGGTCTTTATCCGTGTTTACAAAAGCGGCTTGCGTTATCAGCCCCAATCCAAATTCCAGACGTGGATCTTTACGATCGCCCGGAACTTAAGCCTCAACGAATTGCGGCGTAATAAACATAAGACGGTTTCATTGGATGAAACTTTCTCCTCGGAGGAAGGCGAGCTCAAGCGGCAGGTCGAGGATCCGGGATCGGAGCCTCCGGACGAAAATATCTTACGTCGGGAGCAGGCGTCTGCGGTCCGGGCGGCTATCGATGGTTTGCCGGAATCGCAGCGCGTGGCCGTTCTCTTGCGGCGGTATGAGCAATTCTCCTATGAGGAGATTGCTGCAACGATGAACGTTTCCGTCAAGGCGGTGAAGTCCCTGTTAAGCCGGGCCAAAGAGGCTCTAAAGACAAAATTAACGGGATGGGTTAACGCCGGCCAGATTGAGTAAATTTTAGTATCCGTATATTATGCTAGAAACTATCTCCTATTTTTGGTGTTAAAATTTTGGAGGCACAGGACCATGAATTGCAAAACCATCAAAAGGATGATCCCTCTTTATTTGGACGGGCAGTTGGAACTGAAAGAAAGCCAGATAGTTAAGAAGCATTTGGAGGAGTGCTCAGGCTGCCAAAAAGAGATTGAGGCTTTTCAAAAATCTTGGGCTGTGCTTGATCGGCTCGAGGCCATTGAGCCCGAACCGGGATTTATAGGGCGGTTTTGGACGCGGCTTTCTCAAGAGCGGTCCTGGCAGGAAAAACTGGCGGATAGTTTCAAAGAAAGCCTTCTGAGAAAACGATGGGTTCCGGCTCTTGCCACGGCGTGTCTGATTGTGATCATCGCAAGCG
>JAKQAH010000187.1 GCA_029568545.1 Candidatus Omnitrophota bacterium | reverse complement strand
CCCTGCTGGATGGCTTGCTTCATGCCGTTGGTGGTGCGCTCGCTTTTAACGTCGTTTTCAAATTGCGCAAACGTACCGATAATATTGCGCATGAGCTTACCGACGGCATTTTCTTCATTGTTTTCCGTTGCTGATAATAGCCGGATGCCAAGGGAACTGAAGTTTTTGACGAGTTCGGTCTGGTCGGAGAGGTTACGCGCGAGCCGGTCGTATTTCCAGATGATGAGGGCGGAGAGCTTTTTCTTGTTTTGGACGCAATACTGGATGAGGTTTTTGAGCTGGGTGCGATCTTGAGTCTTGGCGCTTTCGCCGCGTTCAACAAAGACTTTGACAACGGTGAGGCCTTGATTGACGGCGAATTGTCGACAATCCTTTTCTTGGCCCTCGAGGCTATAACCTTTCTCGGCCTGTTCTTTGGTTGAAACTCGGCAGTAGATGATCGCCTGCATGGTTCATGGGGCTCTTTCCAGCCTTTTTAGTTTTGATATATTCCCGGATGAAAAGATCAGCGAGCTGATAGAGGCTGTCGCGGATCTGTTCAACCTGTGCGTCTGTGAAATCCCCTTGGCGGAGGTATCGTTTGCATTCCTGAACCGAGAGCATGAAAATCCATTGACGCATAAAGCGCCGGTTTTCCGTCTGCTCAGGCTTTCTCTGCCGCTTCGGGGAGGTTCAAATTTATCGTCAGCCAGACTCAGGATTTTTCTGTCGTCTTGCTGAACTTGATCGGGCTCTTGCGGGAGATGCGGATCACCTCACCGTTCACCAGATCAATGGCCACACTCTGATACTGTTTTTCTTTTATGATCTTCATGAGCTCGTTGGTGTCATCTACCTTTTTCCGGAGCTCTTCATAAGTGTCTGTTTGATAGATCCTGCCGTCTTTCAGGTGGACCGTAATGCTTCGGAAATCCTTGGAGCGGACAATGCTCAAAAGATGGAATTCGGCATCATTCTGAACGAACCGCTGTCCTTGGAGCTCAAAAAGTTTCTGATACCATTCATCCCCATCCGGGACCGGCGGTTTTTTCAAGATCTCAAAGATCTTGTTCACCAGCGGGTTAAGGCGAAGAACGATGTAATCTTTGGCATTCTTTTTCCGGAATAATCCGGCCCGGATATAGTTGGCGATCTCCAAATCCTGATCAATAAAGAAATCCTCTTCAAGGTCCGTGAACAGGCACACCGTGTATCCCAAAGGCGTTATAAGATTGATGGCGTGCTGGAGGTTGTTCACCTTATCCTTATCAAACCTGTCCTGAAGCTTTCGGATGGCTTCAAAAGAGACGCCAAAACGGTCGCGGAGCTCTTTGCAGATAAGAATGGTAAAGAAATCATTGGGGGTAAATTTACGCCATGCCTCTTCGTGTTCCCGGCTTGAGGGGATCGCGCCCTTCTCATCCCAGCTGTTAAGTTGCCGGTAAGACATGCCCGAAGCCTTTTGAAGGTCGCTGGCGGTCAGGTCTTTGTCGGCCGGGATCGTCTGCTCTGGATTAGCCGGGCCGGTGCTCTCTTGCCCGCTTTCTGTATCCGGTTTGACTGCTTCTTGCTCGTTGATCATCTCTTGGGGAATAGTTTGGTTTGTCATGAATTCAAAGATACTACAGAAATATTGTACGGTCAAGTATAATTTAACGATTATTGAACCGTCCGGT
>JAKQAH010000173.1 GCA_029568545.1 Candidatus Omnitrophota bacterium | reverse complement strand
AGAGTGATCGTGACCTTATCGCGCTCCTTAGACCACTTTTCTTTTATGTCCTCGAGCTTCTTCCGTTTTTCCCGCTCCAGGTCCCGCATCTTCGCCGCACGTTCAAAATCCTGGCTTTTAATATGCTCCTCTTTTTCTTCCTTGAATTTCTCGATTTCTTCCTCCAACTCCTTCATGTTCGGCGGAGCGACCATCGCTTTCAGGCGCGCTTGAGCGCCAGCCTCGTCAAGAATATCCACGGCCTTATCCGGCAGCGCTCGCCCGGAAATATACCGGTCCGACAGCTTGGCCGCGGCGTCCAGAGATTCGTCGGAAAACTTTACGCGGTGATGCGCCTCATATTTGTCCCGCAGCCCTTTGAGGATCTGAATCGTTTCATCGACGGAGGGCGGCTCGACCGTGATCGTCTGAAACCTGCGCTCTAAAGCGGCATCCTTTTCAATATGCTTGCGATATTCATCCAAAGTCGTCGCCCCGATGCACTGGATCTCTCCGCGGGCTAACGCGGGCTTCAAGATGTTGGCCGCATCGATCGCCCCTTCCGCAGCGCCGGCCCCGACCAGCGTATGCAATTCATCGATAAAAAGAATAATCTGCCCTGAGCGTTTGATCTCGTCCATGATCGCCTTGATGCGTTCCTCGAATTGGCCACGGTATTTTGTCCCGGCGATCATCAAGGCCAGGTCCAGGACCACGATGCTCTTATCCCGAAGGATCTCGGGCGTATTGCCGTCAACGATCAGTTGCGCCAAGCCTTCGACGATCGCTGTTTTCCCGACGCCAGCTTCTCCGAGCAAGACGGGATTGTTTTCGTCCGCCGGCTTAGAATCTGCAAGATCCTCTGAATCTCTTCTTTGCGCCCGATAACGGGATCCAGTTTCCCTTCTTTCGCTAATTTATTGAGATTGCGCCCATAGGCATTGATCGCCGGTGTTTTATCGGACTTTGTGGCTTCTTCTCCCCCGTACCCGGGGATGCCGGATCCGAGCAATTCCATGACCTCATTGCGCAATTTCCCAAGGTCCAATCCAAGGTTCAAAAGAACGCGATAGGCCATGCCCTCCCCTTCTTTCACCAACCCAAGAAGAAGATGTTCCGTCCCAATGTAATTATGCCCGAGGGCGCGGGCCTCTTCCGCCGAAAGTTCAAGCGCCTTTTTCGATCGCGGCGTGAAAGGAATATCTCCCAGCACCTGGGTTTGCGGCCCGGGTTGCACCAATTTCTCGACTTCGATCCGGATCGTTTCTAAATCCAACCCCAATTTTTGTAATACGGCCGCGGCCACACCTTCGCCTTCGCGGACCAATCCCAACAACAAATGTTCTGTCCCAATATAATCATGGTTGAATCGCCGCGCCTCTTCCTTCGCGTAAACAATCACCTTCCTGGCTCTCTCGGTAAATCGATTAAACATCTCCCCTAACCTCCTATTTTTTGTCGAATGAGACTGGCTCGCTTTGTGTCTCTTTCTGATGCCGATAATTTTTTTCCTTCGATCTTTTGCAAATGCGCGGGCTGGATCATAATAAACAACTCGTTGATCGAGTTGCGGTCCACATCTTTGATGATCTCCAGATCAACGCCCAAGCGAACCATCGATAAAAGCTCGACGGTTTCCTGGCTGGAAATAATAAGCGCGTTCTTCAGGATGCCGTGCGAACGGAAAATCTTGTCTTCCAGCATCGGCCGGTTTTGAACAAGCAATGCCTGGCGGGCCTGCTCTTCCTGCTCGATCACTTGCCGGATTAATCCCCCGATATTTTGAAGAGCATCCGCTTCGCTATGGCCCAGCGACACCTGGTTGGATATCTGATAAAAATTCCCGCTTGCCTGGGTCCCTTCCCCATAAAACCCCCGCGAAGCGAAACTCAATTTTGAAATCGCCGCCAGCACTTTATTGATCTGCTTGGTCATCACCAACGCCGGCAGATGAAGCATGACCGAGCCGCGCATGGCTGTTCCGGTATTCGTCGGGCAGGCGGTCAAATACCCCCAATGGATCGAATACGCGAAATCAAGTCTTTGCGAGAGCGCATCGTCGATGGTGTCGGCGATTCTCCAGGTTTCGTTAAGGTTAAATCCCGATTGCATCACCTGAATGCGCAGATGATCTTCTTCGTTGACCATGACCGAGAGGACTTCCTCCTCCGAAACGATCAAGGCCTTGCCCTCAGGATTGCTCGCGTGCTCGTGGCTCATCAAATGCCGCTCGATCAAAAATTGCTTGTCGACATTGTCAAGATCGTTGATCTTGAAAAACACCGATTTCTTAAAGAACTCGATCTCCTTGGTCGCTTCTTCCACGGCAACCAAAATGTCGTTAAGCTCTTTTTTGCGGGCTTTATTCGGAAAAGGCTTTTGCGAAAGATTCCGCGCTAACCGGATACGCGAGGACATAACGATATTGGAGAACGCCCCCCGCCCCTTGAGCCACTGCCCCGTATTGTGAATAAAATCATCGAGTTTCATCAGACAGATATCCTTTACCGGTTTTTTATTTCTTTTCCTTATCTTCCAGATCACGGATCCTATCCCTGATTTCAGCAGCCCGTTCAAAATCTTCCATCTGAACAGCCTGTTGGAGCTGCATTTTCAGGTCCTGGAAGCTTTCGATTTTATCCTTCTGGGCTTGCGAGATTTTCGCGGGCGATTTGCCCAGATGATGATTGGACCCGTGAACCTTCTTGAGCAAGGAGCTTAAGTACATCTTGAACGATTCATAGCATTGGCTGCACCCCAGACGCCCGAACTTCCTGAACTCATCATAGGTCATGCCGCAATTAGAGCATTTGATGGTCTCATGGGCTTCATCCTTCGACGGCTTTCCAAAATCCGCCAATCCCGCCAGAAGATCGGCCAAGCCGAACTGCTGCTGGTCCATCTGGGCGCTTTTCTGCCGGGCGCATTCTTCGCAGAGATGCATCTCCGACATCTGGTCGTCAACGATCTCCGTCAGATGAACCGTCGCTTTTTTGTTGCCGCAAATATCGCAATACATATCCGACTTCTTTCCTTGTTGGCTGCCGATTAATATCTCACGCCGTCTTTGGCTGTTTCTTCCCGGAACATCTTGATCATTTTCTTGGTGAGCGCTCCCGGTTTTCCGTCGCCGATCGGCCGGCCGTCCACCTTAACGACCGGGATGATCTCCGCGGCTGTTCCGGTCAGAAAACATTCGTCGGCCGTGTAAACCTCATGGCGCGTCAATAGACACTCCTGGGTCTTGATCTTCACCTTAGCCGCCAGATCCAGCACAACATCTCGCGTAATCCCCTTGAGCCGGCCTTGGCTTGGCGTAGAAAGAACTCCCTTTTTCACGATGAAAATATTATCGCCTGTGCATTCCGCCACAAAACCCTGGTGATCCATCATGATCGCCTCGCTGTATCCCGAATTGCTGGCCTCGATCTTGGCCATGATGTTATTGAGATAATTCAGCGATTTGAGGCGCGGGTTCACGGCCTCGGGATGATTTCGGATCGTCGGGACCGTAATGATCTCCATCCCGTTATCGTACATTTCCTTCGGGTACAGCGTGATCTTGTCCGTAATGACGATGATCCCCGTCTCGCCGTAGCATTTCTTGGGATCCAGGCCCAGATCTCCTTCGCCGCGCGTGATCACCAGCCGGATATAGGCATCCTTGAGCTTGTTGATCTTGAGGGTATCGATGACAACCTTGCTCATCTGCTTTTTCGTCAGCGGAATCTTGATCATCATGGTGTGCGCCGTTTCATACAGACGGTCCAGATGCTCATCTAGTTTAAAGACAAGATGATTGTACGAACGTATCCCTTCAAAAGCCCCATCGCCGTAGAGAAAGCCGTGATCAAACACGGATATCTTGGCGTCTTTTTGATCGACGAATTTTCCGTTCAAGTAAATTTTCATATGCCCTCGCTTTTTGACTATCTCTCGTTTATTCCCCTGAGGCTTAAACCAAGGCGCCGTCCCGGATATGAATGGTCCGGTGCGATCGCGCAGCAAAATGATCGTCATGCGTCACGATAACGAGCGTCTGGTTGTTCTTCCTGTTTAAGGCTATCAAAAGATCGATGATCCCTTGACCGCTCTCGGAATCCAGGTTGCCGGTGGGTTCGTCACAAAAAATGATCCGGGGCTTGTTCACAAGCGCCCGCGCAATGGCAACGCGCTGTTGCTCGCCGCCCGATAACTGATATGGTTTGTGATGAACCCTGTCTTTTAATCCGACTTTCTCTAAAAGATCAAGCCCCTGGCCTTCAAATGGCTTTTTGCTCCCCTTGCGCATCTGGATCATCGCGGGCATAATAACATTTTCCAGCGCCGTGAATTCGGGGAGAAGATGGTAAAACTGAAAAACAAAACCGACTTTACTATTTCGTATTTTCGCCCGCGCCGCATCCCGCAAACCGTAAAGGTCCTCGCCGTCCAATCGGACCACTCCCTGGTCGGGATCATCCAGGCCGCCGAGCACATGCAAAAGCGTTGATTTGCCCGCGCCCGAGGGCCCGACGATAGAAACGATCTCGCCTTCCGCAATCTTTAAATCGATCCCTTTAAGAACATGTAAGACATGATTCAAACGGGAATACGATTTATTAATGTTTGTCGCTTCCAAAATCACAGTTATACCTTATTCGTAGCGCAGCGCTTCGACCGGCTGAAGATCCGCCGCTTTTGCCGCCGGATAGATCGTCGCCAGATAGCTGATGACCATGGCCGCCGCTACAATGATGATTATGTCCATTTGCTGTAAATCAACCGGAACGTGATCAATGGAATAAATCTCCGCCGGCACTTTCACATAAGTCTTGAGGATATGGCTCAATCCAATCCCGCCTGCCAGCCCCCAAAACGTTCCCATCGCGCCGATCAAAATGCCTTGCTTGGTAAAGATCCTCTTGATCGAGCTTTTGGGAACGCCGATGGACTGCAGAATGCCAATATCATGTATCTTGCTGGCCACGGTCACGATCAACGTGCTAATAATATTGAACGACGCCACCAGGACCATCAACGTCAGAATGATAAACAGGCCCCATTTCTCGAGGAACAAAGCCTCGAAAAGATTACGGTTGATATCAATCCAAGTTTTAACCAGAAACTGATGGCCGATGATCGCATAAATGGAATTCTTTATTTCCTTGGCCGCATAAGGATCTTTCAATTTTACGCCGACGCCGGTCGCCATGTTCTCCGCGAGGCCAAAGATTTTCTGGGCCTGGTTCAAATGAACAATAATCAAGTTCAAGTCATAATCGGCCATGCCTGAATTGAATATTCCGGCAACCTTTAATGGATACCGCCAGCCTTGTCCGGCCACCCCTGACCCCGGAGAAATAACCGTAATAATATCGCCCAGCTGATATCCGAAATACCTCGCTAGCTCGCTGCCAATGAACACGCCGTTATCTTTAAGATCCCCCAGAGCCCCCTTGACCAAATACTGATCCACCTTGGTCACGCGGCTTTCTGTCGACGGAACTACTCCACGGACAAAAACGCCCGTCGCTTGCCCGCGGTTCTCAAGAAAGACATTCCCCTGAATATAAGCCGAGGAGCTTTGCGCCCCCTCGATATTCTTGACCTTCTGGCACAGCTGATCGAAATCGCGGATGCCATTTTCCTTCTCGATCATGATATGCGGCGTTGTGCCGATGATCTTTTCGCGCAGGTTGTTGCCGAAACCCGTCATGACGCCGGTCACCACGATCAAGGCCATGACCCCGATAGCCACGCCGGCAACCGAAATAAAATTCAGGAAGGAAAGAAACCTTCCTTTGCTTGCTGTCAAATAACGGAAACTGATCCAGTTCTCATAATTCATAATTTTGTGTGCTTCCGATTCGTTCGTATCTGCCCGTTCACTGCTGCGGTTTCATCAGCGGGAACAATATAACATCACGGATGGACGGAGCATCTGTCAAAAGCATGACCAAACGGTCGATCCCGATCCCTAATCCTCCGGCGGGCGGCATGCCATATTCCAAGGCATTCAAGAAATCCTCATCGACGCAACGATTGCCGGTCTCCAAATCATCTTCCAGGTCCTCACGCAGACGCTGGCGCTGCTCTTGAGCATCATTGAGTTCCGAATAAGCGTTACCCACTTCCATGCCGGCGATGAAAACCTCAAACCTCTGCGAGACCGCTTTATTTTCAGGCAATGTCTTGGCGAGCGGGCAAAGAAAAGTAAAATAATCGGTAAAAAACACGGGATTAATCACCTGCTCCTCTTCCAGCATGTCTTCCACGATCTTCATGACAGCGGACCGCGTCAGTTTATCGACCTTGACTTTTTGGTTCTTGTGGGCCTTGACCTTATCGAGCATGACCTGGGCGCTGTCCTGAGGATCGATATCAAACTTCTCTTTGACAACTTTCGCGAACGATCGGCGTTCCCATGGCGGCGTAAAATCGATCTCTTTGCCCTGATAGGCGACTTTGTAGCTCCCTGTGATCTCTTGAGCCAACCCGCTAATGAGATCCTCGGTCATCTTCATCATATCCTGGTAATCCCCGTACGCCTGATAAACTTCCAGCATCGTAAATTCGGGATTATGCCGCGTCGAGACCCCCTCGTTGCGAAAATTGCGGTTCATCTCATAGACCTTTTCGAGCCCGCCGACAAGAAGCCTTTTGAGATAAAGTTCCGGAGCGATGCGAAGGAACACATCCATATCATAGGCATTGTGCTTGGTCTGGAACGGGCGTCCGCGCGCGCCGCCGGCCATCGGCTGAAGCATCGGAGTTTCGACTTCCAGAAACCCGAGCTTATCAAGAAAAGACCGTATGTACGAAACAATCCTGCTGCGCTTAATGAAGATCTCCCGGACATCCTTATTGACGATCAAATCAACATATCTTTGGCGGTAGCGGATCTCGACGTCTTTGAGGCCATGCCATTTTTCGGGAAGCGATAAAAGAGATTTGGAAAGAAAAGTGATCTGGGCGACCCTGACGCTTTGCTGCCCTGTTTTGGTAATAAAAAGCGTTCCTCTGACACCGATAATATCTCCGATATCCAAGGCCTTAACGACCTCAAAACCCTTGGTCGTCACTTCTTGCGTCTTGATAAAAAGCTGGATCTTTCCGCTTTGGTCTTCAAGATCGGCAAAAAGAACCTTGCCATGGCTGCGGCTAGCCATCAAGCGGCCGGCCACCAAAACCTCTTTTTCTTCCTTGAAACCCTTAATGACATCCGCTATGGAATCGGTGCGATCAAATCGCGTCGCATAAGCGCTGATGCCACTATCTTCCAAATGTTTAAGTTTATCTAACCTAACTTGCCTGATTTCATCGACTTCCATAGAAATTAGTATCCATTCTAATATTTATATTAAAAGGTTTAGATAGATTATATAGAAAAAGGGATATAGTGTCAACCAAAAGACGGCTGGTTTCTTCGCCGAGAAAAGCCTTCAAGAACAATTGATTTCCATGAGAAAAAACCGGTTTTTTGTCAGGCCCCGACAATACAGATATCCGCCTTATTGGCAAGGCGAAGGCATTTTTCAAAATCGATAATCAGGGTTTTTCCGGCTTCAATACCAAGGCATTTGGCTTTTGATCGTATCATCGCCTTGATGGTGCGAGGCCCTATGACAGGAACATCGAAGCGCGTATCCTGGTTGGGCTTGCTCATTTTGATGACAACAGCGCCGTTTTGCGCGATCTTCCCGCCGCGCATGATGGCCCGGTCTGTGCCTTCCATGGCCTCGATCGCAACAATCGCTTTGTCTTTTACAACCACCGTCTGTCCGATATCAATGCCTCCCATTTCCTTGGCGATGGTCGCCCCGAACGCAATGTCATTGAGCTCTTTGAGCGTCGGTCCGCGCTTGGTAATGGTGCCTTTGGGAGCAAGATGCTCCCGCAAAAGAAAAGTGGAGTCCACCAGTTCGATCCCTTGGTCGCGCAGCCGGTCAGCGATCGCCGTAAAAATCGTGTCCGCCTTCCGGTCGTGAAGCGCATCGAAGAGCTTTCGGAATTCATCGTCTAAAGCAACATCCTTCTCAAAAAGATTATTGGGATTGACCTGCCCGGCCATGATGACTTGACGGACGCCGGATCCCTTGAAGAACTCAAAAAGCTTTTTGAGCTCTCCCACTTGAAAGCAGGCATAACGATCAACCAAGAGCCTCAAGAAAACGGATGTATCCCCCCGGATACCCGCCGCAATCACTTTATAATGCTGGCTTCTGGCTTTCTGGGCGAACAAGAGAGGGAATTTGCCGTTTCCGGCGATCAG
>JAKQAH010000170.1 GCA_029568545.1 Candidatus Omnitrophota bacterium | reverse complement strand
GAAGGAGCTCCGGAAGATATACGGCATCGATGCGGAGGGGATCGCCGGGGCCGTCCGCGAGCTGGCCGGACGGTAAAGCAAAACCCTACACAAAGAGGCGCGCTTGCACGCCGATCCCCTGCAGCGCATTGTTTCCATTTTTGGGGTAATTTATATGAAGGCTATCCGCGGGATGAGAAAGCATAACGGCAGGCATCAGCCGAAGCCGTCGCGGACTTTCGGGAATCCATCGTAGTAGCCCGGCGTCAGATGGATGCAATTGTTGGCCGCTCCTATCTTAAATATCGAGGGCAAAACGTATTGCACGCCCAACTTCAACCATTTTTGACAGGGGCAAAAATGTGATCAATGCCCCAATCTTCCCCTTTGAAACAGTCTGCAAGTGATCACAATTGACAGCACAATCCTGGGGCATGCCGTCAGCTTTCGAGAGAAATACCTCAGAGGGTATATTGCGGATTGTAGTTGTGATGGGAGCGATTGTTACTTCTCCAAGGTATTCCAACACAGAATCTCGAGTCAGGATTAGAACTGGCCGCTTTTTATCTGGCGGGATGAACTTGTACCAACGTATTTCACCGTGTTTCATTCATCACCCCAAGCCTGCTCAGTTTCCCAAACTGAGAACTCATCGACGGCAACTGGGTATCGCTCGTACCCCCGGCGATGCCTGCGTTCAAGTTGCTCAAGGGTGCAGCGCTCAAGGGCGTCACGAAGCGCCTTTCTTGCGAAAGCAGAACGACTTGTTCGGAGCTCTTTTGAAACGCGATCCACTGCTGTAACAAGATCATCATCAAGTGTCATCTGAATGGTTCTCATATCGCACCTCTATCATGTGGCTTTTTATAGCTATACTAATCCACATTGCAGGCTATGTCAAATTGATTTTTTCGGCCAACGAAAAGCTCAGCCGGAGCCGCGAAGCGGCGATCGGCTGTAGCGACTGGTTACGCAATAATTTCATTTAAACCTTCAATTGCCTGATTCAACTCTTCCGGAGAAGCTTTACGAATAAATTTGCCAATTCTCTCTACAGACAGCGTTCGGATTTGGCTAATTTTAAGCCATGATTTTTGGGGTAAATTTGGAGATTTCAGTTCAAGGGTTAATGGAAATCCGGCATTTTGTGGTTGGCTTGTAATAGCCACGGCTATAACTGTACCTGAGCTTTCATTAAAAATGTCGTGGCTCAGAATGAGCACAGGGCGCAATCCTGCCTGTTCATGACCTCGCACGGGATTCAAATCCGCCCACCGAATATCACCTCTCAATATTCTTGCCATTGGCTCACATCCTCAGCTAATCCTTCATCCGCCATAGCTTTTTCAAATTTCGGATCGAGTTTTGCGGATTCAATGGATAACCGACCGCGCTTCATTCTGGATAGTTTTTCGCGCACGGCATCGCAGATTGCCTGACTGCGACTTTGAAAATAATTCTCTCCGACCAGCCTGTCCAATTCACCGATAAATTCGGCGTCCATTGTAATGGCTATTTTTGCTTTTCCCATCATCAACCTCCTTCCGTGGTATTCCAATATATCACACCAACGGAATAAGAAGCAAATTTAAATTCGGTATCCTTTCATGATATCCATATCAAAAGTTGCACAAGGTTTTGCATGGACGGCAATCGCCAAACCGCCTCACAATGCATATTCGAGCCTTCTCATGCCGACAGGAAAATATCCGTATGAATGCATTAAAAATAACCGTTTGCACCATTACGGATAATCCGGTAATGAAAACCAGAAGCAAACTTTGTAAAAGCATGGGAAAATTGTCCAATAAAGTCCGGCTGGATAGCCTGCTGGTGGAACGGGGTCTGGCGGAAAGCCGCTCCCGGGCGCAGGCGCTGATCCTTTCCGGAGCGGTCCTCGTCGGGGATCGCCCGGCGGACAAGGCGGGGATGGCCGTCGCGCCCGACGCGGAGATCCGGATCCGGGGCGGGGATAACCCCCATGTCAGCCGGGGCGGCTTGAAGCTCCGGGGCGCCCTGGACGCCTTCGGTCTTTGCGTCCGGGATCGGGTCGCGCTCGACGTGGGGGCCTCCACCGGCGGTTTCACCGACTGCCTCCTCCAGGCGGGGGCGGCGAAG
>JAKQAH010000166.1 GCA_029568545.1 Candidatus Omnitrophota bacterium | reverse complement strand
TCACGCCCGAGGGTGTGATCGACCGCGTGCACACGACCTTTGACGAATATTTGGAGCAAAGAGAAGTTAAGGCCGGATTGTAAGAAATTCTATGAGCAGTTATTCGCGCGTACCAAGGACCTGGTATTGGGGCCGCTCGATTTATTGTGAAAAGAATCACAAAATGATTGACAAAAGAAGATTGTTTTAATAAGATACGGGGCATATCCAATCAGAGATATTTCTAAACTATAAGTGAAGCTAACCGTATCGAGACTTTATAAATACCGTGATACCCTGATCCGTTTCCGCCAGATTGGCATGGTCAGGGTCTTCTCGGATGACCTGGCGGAGGACATGAATACGTCCGCGACGCAGGTCCGCAAAGATTTTTCGCTCTTCGGCATCTCAGGGAACAAAAAAGGCGGCTACCAGATCCACCGCCTGATCATCCAATTGGACCGGCTATTAGGGAAGGACAAGACCCATTTCGTGATCATTGTCGGGGCCGGTAACTTGGGCAAGGCTCTGATGAATTACGGCGGGTTTGAGGAAGAGGGGTTCAAGGTCGTCGCCGTGTTTGATAACGACCCTCGAAAAATTTCCCGCAAGGGAAAGATCCCCGTTCTCCCGGTGCAGGGATTGGAACGGTTCATCAAGGCGCGGGAACTGGATTTGGGGATTATTGCCGTTCCTTATTTTGCGGCCCAGGAAGTCGCCGGTCGGATGACAGCGGCCGGCATCAAGGGGATCCTGAATTTTGCTCCCGTGAGCTTAAAAGTCCCCGGCGATTGTTTTGTCAGCAATATCAATGTGCAACTGGAATTGGAAACGGTCAGTTATTTTGCGAAAATCATGAAAGAGAACAAGAAGCATTCCCAACAGAAGAAGGCGCTATGACCAAGAAAGACAATCAAAAAGACGAAGCAATGCAGCAGTTGATGAAAGACCCGCGCTTTAAGCTATTGACGGCCGTCATCAAGAAAAACCAGAATCAGTCCGATACGTTAATCCAGATTCTTCACCAGGCTCAAAATCTTTTCGGGTATCTTCCGATGCCCGTCATCAAATACATTGCGGAGGCCTTGTCGTTGCCGCCCAGCCAAGTCTACGGCGTGGTCACGTTCTACAATTTCTTTTCTTTGAAGCAAAAAGGCGAGCATACCTGTCTGGTCTGCACCGGAACGGCCTGCTATGTCAAAGGGGCCGAGAAGATCCTGGCGGCTATTCATGAAAAATACGGCATTAAGCCGGATGAAACAACGCAAGATAATAAATTCGGCCTGCAGATCGCCCGATGCTTGGGCGCGTGCGGTCTTGCTCCCGTCGCGGTCGTTGATAACGAAGTGGTATCCAAGGTCCGCGTTGAGGATTTTATGCCGATATTGGAAAAAAAGATTGGGGGAAAGCCATGAGTCGTGAAGATTTAAAACAGATGGCTCAGAGGATTCAGGACGATAAGAAAAAATACGCGTATACGATCTTCGCCTGCAATGCCTCGGGATGCATTCCTTCGGGCAGCGAAGCGGTTTTCGAAGCCCTGAAGAATTGCGTGAAGGACCGGAAACTGGAGGATCAGGTCCGTGTTGTGTCCTGCGGTTGCATGGGGATTTGCGCCCAAGGGCCGATTGTCCGAGTTGATCCGGACCAGTCCATTTACCAGAAGGTCACCGTGGAGAATGCGCACAGGATCATCGATGAGCACATCATAGGCAAAACGCCCGTCAAAGACATGCTTTTGTTTTCTCACGAGAAAGAGCCTCTGATCAATTCCTTCGAAGAAACTTTCTTTAAAAAACAAAAAAGGGTCGTTCTACGGAATTGCGGGCGTATCGATCCCCAGAGCATCGACGATTACATCGCTGAAGGCGGGTATCAGGCTTTGGAAAAGGTCCTTAAAAGGATGGGCCCGGAGGAAGTCATCGCCGAGGTTAAGCACAGCCGTCTCCGCGGCCGCGGTGGGGCCGGATATCCGACGGGATTAAAATGGGAAGTTGTCTATAAATATGTTTCCGATAAGAAATTCGTTGTCTGCAATGCGGACGAGGGCGATCCCGGCGCTTTCATGGATCGCAGCGTCATTGAGGGCGATCCGCACCGGGTGCTGGAAGGAATGATCATTGCCGCCTACGCGGTAGGCGCCCAAAAAGGCTATGTCTATATACGCGGAGAATACGCGACAGCGATCAAGCCGTTGGAAACAGCGATCAAGCAGGCCAAAAAGAACGGATTTCTCGGTGAAACGATCATGGGAACGACGTTTAAATTTGATATTGAAATCCGGATTGGGGCCGGCGCGTTTGTTTGCGGAGAGCAAACGGCTCTCATTGCATCTATCGAGGGCCGTCGGGGAACGCCGAGGCCCAGGCCGCCGTATCCGGCTGAAAAAGGGCTGTGGGGCTATCCGACCCTGATCAACAATGTCGAGACGTTCGCGAACATCAGCGCCATTATCGTCCACGGAGGAGAATGGTTCTGCGAAACGGGAACGACGAAAAGCACGGGCACGAAAGTTTTTTCTCTCGCGGGAAAAGTGAAGAATACGGGGTTGATTGAGGTCCCCATGGGCATCTCGCTGCGGGAGATCGTTTATGATATCGGCGGAGGCATCCTGGATGATCGCGAATTCAAGGCCGCCCAGACCGGTGGTCCGTCGGGCGGATGTATTTCAAAGGAATATTTGGACCGTCCCGTGGATTATGAGTCTCTGGTTGAGTTGGGATCGATCATGGGGTCCGGCGGGCTGATCGTCATGGATGACACCTCCGACATGGTGGATGTGGCCAGGTTCTTCATGGAGTTCTGCATGGACGAATCCTGCGGGAAATGCGTTCCCTGCCGCGTGGGGACCAAACAGATGTTCGATCTCTTAAACAAGATCTATATCGGCCGAGGAACGATGGCCGATCTCAAGGTTCTGGAAGAGCTGGCGATTTTTGTGAAGGAAGCCAGTCTTTGCGGGCTGGGCATGTCAGCGCCGAATCCCCTTTTGAGCTCGCTGAGGTTTTTCAAGGAAGATTTCCTTCAGCATATTCAGCGCAATGAAAAAGTCGTCAAACCGCTTATCTAAACGATAAAGGGATCAAAAATATGAAACCACCATTTCCAATTGAGATTGACGGGAAAGTCATCCAGGTGACCGAAGGGCAAACGGTCCTGGAAGTTTGCCAGGCGAACGGCATTGATATTCCCGTGATGTGCCATTTTGAGGGGCTCCCCGATGTCGGCGCCTGCCGCTTGTGCCTTGTTGAGCTCAAAGGGGTCCCGAAACTTTTGCCGGCCTGTACGCTTAGGGTCGCTCCCAATCAAGTGATCAATACCCAGACCGAGAAGATCAAAAAATACCGCAAGATGATTGTCGAAGCGTTATTCTGCGAGCGCGACCATGTTTGCGCGATCTGTGTGGCTAACGGGAATTGCGAATTGCAGGACCTGGCCAAGAAAGTCGGCGTGGACCACATGCGTTTCCCCGACATTCTCCAGCCATTGGAGCTGGATGCCTCCCATCCTTATTTTGTCATTGACCATAACCGTTGCATCATGTGCACGCGCTGCGTGCGGGTCTGCGCGGAGGTCGAAGGCGCGCATAATTTCGATATTAAAAACCGCAGTTATAAGGTCAGGATCATCTCTGATTTCAATCAGCCCTGGGGCGAATCAAAAACATGCACATCCTGCGGCAAATGCGTTGCGGTCTGCCCCGTCGGGGCTTTGTGGAGCAAAAGTTCTTATCAAGGCAAGATTGAAAAGAAAAAAGAAGCCATCTGCGACCTGATTCGCAAAAGGAAGGTTAACGTATGAAGAAAAAGACCATTGGAACCGTCTGGCTGGCCGGATGTTCGGGCTGCCACATGTCTCTTCTGGATATTGACGAACGGATGCTGGAGGTTCTCAAGCTGGCGGACATCGTCAAAAGCCCGATTGTTGACGGAAAGGAATTTCCGGAGGTGGATATTGCGCTGGTGGAGGGGGCAGTCGGCAGCGAGGAGCATTTGGATGAGATCCTGCATATCCGGGCGAAAGCGAAGATCGTCGTTTCCTTTGGCGATTGCGCGGTCTCCGGCAATGTTTCCTCAATGCGGAACTATTTAAAGACCCAGGAAGTGCTGGCGCGGTCGTACGAAGAAGCCGAAAGCAACGATTCCAAACAGATCCCCAACGCTGCGGAGATCTTGAGCCTGTCTCACCGCGTGCATCCGCTGCATGAAGTGGTGGACATTGATTATTATATCCCGGGTTGCCCACCGTCGGCGGATACGATCTTTTACGTTTTGAACGAACTTTTGAATGATCGAGTGCCTGATCTGGCTGTCATAGGAGGGCCTAAGCATGGATAAAGCAGAGAAAAAGAACAGAATAACGATCTATCCTGTTACGCGGATCGAAGGGCACGCTAAGATCACGATCTTTTGCGATGACCATGGGGATGTAAAAGATGCCCAGTTTCATGTCAATGAGTTTCGCGGGTTCGAAAAAAGCTGCGAGGGAAGATATTTCACGGAAATGCCGGCGATGATGGCCCGCATCTGCGGGATCTGCCCGGTAAGCCATTCGGTCAGCAGCGCCAAGGCCGGCGAGATGATCATGCGCGTCGTGGTTCCCCCGACGGCGCACAAGCTCCGCAAGATTATTCACATGGTGCTTGTGATTTCCTCCCATGCGCTGAGTTTCTTCCATTTATC
>JAKQAH010000130.1 GCA_029568545.1 Candidatus Omnitrophota bacterium | reverse complement strand
ACCGATACGGTCTATAAGAACGATATTCCCAATATCTCAAAATTTATTTCCGATTCCGCGAAGACCGCTGACGGAAAGACGTTGAAAGAGGCGGTGGAAGAGCCGGAGAGGGACCATATTATTTCTGTCCTTGAGGATTGCAACTGGAACCGGAACAAGGCGGCGGAGGTCTTGGGTGTTAACCGGACCACGCTGTACAATAAAATGAAAAAATATAATATTTTCGGCAATAAGGGAGACGAATGAGGCCGGAGGAGCTTCGAGAAACGGCGCGCGAGGTCATCGATCGGGAGAAATGGTGGGATATGCTCTCGCATTTCATCGATGTGTTGCGCATCAATATCTTCGTGGTGGACCTCCAGGGGCAGATCATTCTGCCTCCCGAAAAGTCCCGCTATGGCGGGCGCCTGCTGACCGATGCGTCCTTGAAGTTCGATCTGGGGCAGGGGGCGGTCGATATGGAAAAGCATTTTGAGCCGCACGGGCCGTTCCTTGAATCCTGCAATAATTACGGCTTGAACAGTTTCGCGGTGCCCATCAAGGTCGAGCAGGGGCAGGTGATCGCCTACATGGTCATCGGGCCGGTCGTTTTGAACAAGCGCCTTTCGGGGGCTGAATATGAGGAAATGGCCGAGAAATATCAGTGCAATAAAGCCGATCTGTTAAATGAACTGGGCGGGGTGCGTGTCGTTTCCAATTTGATGGTCAATTCCATGCTGGAGCTTCTTTCCGAGATCATCCGCGATAACGTTGAACTGAGTTTGCGCAAAAAGGAGCTGGAGAAGATCAAATCGGAGGTCGGAGGGGTGTCTGATGATTTCACCAAGACGGCCCAGGAGATTTATTCCGCGGTTTATTTGGACGGGCTTTTGGCGACGCTTCTGGATGTGGCCTTGAAGATGACCAACGCCGAATGCGGGTCGATCATGATCAAGGATCCCAAAGAAGATGTTTTGACGGTCAAGGCTTCCCGCGGCATCGATCTTCAGAAGCTCCATGGGGTCAAGATCAAGATGGGCCAGGG
>JAKQAH010000191.1 GCA_029568545.1 Candidatus Omnitrophota bacterium | reverse complement strand
TGCTCGTCGATCAAATCCCCAAGGATCTGATGAATCTTGCCAATGCGGTTCTGGATCAGGTCTTTCTGCTTCGGCTCAATGGTCCCCGTTTCAATTAATGCGACGGGGCCCAAACCAACTTCAATCAACCCGTAACCGGTCGCCTTGAATCCCGGATCGACGCCAAGTATTCTCATGCCCCCCCGGAAATCTTGTCCATATCCTCTTCAGAAATATCAAAATTGGCATACACGTTTTGGATATCTTCGTGATCTTCCAAAGCCTCCATCAATCCCATCAACGTCGTTGCATCCGTCCCTGTGACGGCGACGGTCGTGCTGGGCAACATGGTCATTTCTGCCGATTCGACCGGGATATTCTTTTTCTCGATGGCCTCCTTAACCGCATTCAGGCTGGTAATATCCGTCGTGATTTCATAATATTCTTTCTCGGTCGCAATATCTTCAGCGCCAGCTTCCAAAGCGATTTCCATCAGCTTATCTTCGTCGACTTTGCTTTTGGGGACCGAAATAAAACCCTTCTTCGTGAACAAATACGATGTCGCGCCAGGGCCGGCCAAACTCCCGCCTTTTTTTGTGAGAAGATTCCGAACTTCAGCGGTCGTTCGGTTTTTATTATCGGTGAGCCCCATAATGTACAACGCAACACCGCCGGGGCCATAAGCGTCGAACGTTACTTGCTCATACGTTACACCAGGAAGCTCCCCGGTTCCTTTTTTAATAGCATTTTCAATATTGGTCAACGGCATGTTGATCCCTTTGGCCCGATCCATAGCCGCGCGAAGACCTGAGTTTGTTTCGGGATTGCCGCCGCCCGCTTTCGCCTGCGCGGTAATTTCCCTGATCACTTTCGTAAATGCAGCCCCTCTTTTTGAATCAGTTGCCGCTTTTTTATGCTTGATACTTGCCCATTTTGAATGTCCCGACATTTTGAATCCCTTTCATTTTCTTAATTTGAATTGATGCTCTTCACCCAACAAAATGACAAGCAGGCCAGTAAGCCGAGTTCTGTCTCCCCCAAAAAGAATTGGGCGATGGTTATTCAACTCACTTTAGGGCTTGCGCCCCAAACTCTTGCAGCCGACCCGGGAATCCAAACGAGACGGATCGCCTCGCTTCCAAAAAACCGGAATCTTCCCCTATTTGGCTTTGCTCCATGCAGAGATTGCTCGTTTCACTCGTCCCGCCTGCGGCGGGCCGCATCGTCACTGTAGCTCTAATCCAGCCGCCATCCGTTTTCACGAACCGCAACCGTCCTGCATTAACAGGATGCATTATCCTTCGGAGCTCGGACTTTCCTCCCCGATGTTGTCAAACAGCGGGGCAACCATCTTAGCCTGCTTCTCCTTGATTGCTTGCGTTGCTAACTTGTCCGCATGCTTATTAAACTCGCGGCGGACATGCTTAAGATCCACATGATCAAATCCGCTCATCAAGCGCCGGACTTGATCATGAAGAAAACTCAGTTTTTCGTTCTTGACCTTATAAGCGCCCATTACCTGGCGGAACATCAATTCGCTGTCCGTGAACACTTGAATTGATTTCGCCTTCATGACCATAGCTTCCTGCAGCGCGTAGACCAGGGCGGAATATTCGGCGATATTGTTCGTCGCCTCGCCAATCGCTCTGGAAATCTCCTTAATCGTCTTTCCCTGCCGATTGATCACCACGCCAATCCCCGCTTCCCCGGGATTGCCGCTGCACGCGCCATCAACAAATATTTCCAGCGTCCCTCTCAAAGATCATCCTCAAGATATAAGATCCGCGAACACATCTCGCATTCAATCAATTCCTGATGCATCTTGATCGCATTCACCTGCTGAGGCGTAACGTTCATGAAGCATCCACCGCAGGAATCTTGCCCTTGGACCGGAACGATCGCGACCCCCTCCTTGTGCTTCAGGATTTTCTCGTAACGGGCCAGCAGTGCGGGATCGATCCCGGGCAAGGCCTGTTTGCGCTGAGAATCAAAAACCTTGATCCGGTCTTCGATGACCTTGATGTCGTCTTCGATCGTTTTTTTTGCGGCTAAATATTTCTTCTCCTCCTCAGCAACCTTTCCCCGTTCTTTCTCAACTTCCGCGGCAACGCTGTCGCTCTTGTCATAAGAGACCAGGATTTTCTCCTCGATGATCGATTTATCCGCCTTGATATGCTCGATCTCGGACATCTTGGCCGAATATTCTTTGTTAGTCTTGATCTGGGAAAGCTGGGCGTTCGCTTTGGCAATCTCGTCTTCCCGCGTCTTTAATTCCAGCTCTTTTTCCTTGCGCTCAACCAGAACGGCTTTCAACTTCTTTTCCAACTCTTCCAATGCAACTTTCTGCGATTCAAATTCCGCCTTCAGGTCTGCCAACATGGCGGGCTTTTCCTTCAGATCGATCTTGAGGTTATAGATCTCTCGATCGATCTTTTGAAGCTCGATCATTTTCCTGATCTGATCCTTAATCGCTATTTCCGCCACTCGATTCATCCTTTTTAGAAGTTTTCATCGTTCTTAACGGGCGCTGGTGGGCACAAGAGGACTTGAACCTCTGACCTCTGCCATGTGAGGGCAGCGCTCTAACCAGCTGAGCTATGTGCCCAAAAAACTGGGCCTTCCTGGACTTGAACCAGGGACCAATTGATTATGAGTCAACTGCTCTAACCGACTGAGCTAAAGGCCCGATCTTCCTGGAGACCTTTGAGCCAAAGGTCATAAGTATTACTATTAATAGAGCAAATTTGGACTACAGCATAACATAATCGTTCGCTGTTTTCAACAGATTTTCCTTGGGGTTAAGCCCTTATAATTAAATCAAAAAGGCTTCTGTTCCAATGCTTTAAAATAATAAATCTGCTCTTTTCCCAAAAGAAAAGCCTGCTTAAACAAAAAGCAGGCTTTTCTTAGTTTTTGAACATCATTTTACCGCTTAGATAATCTGATCCTCCTTGGCGGCCATGTCTAGAAACTGCTTAATGCGTCTTGACCGCGTAGGATGGCGCAATTTGCGCAAGGCCTTCGATTCAATCTGACGAACGCGTTCCCGAGTTACATTGAACTCGCTTCCCACTTCCTCAAGAGTCCGCGTGGTTCCGTCATGGATACCGAACCTCAATTCAAGGATTTTGCGCTCGCGGTCATCCAGCGTGTTGAGAACATGGGCAATTTCATCCTTAAGCATGGACTGTAGCGTGGCATTAGCCGGAGAAATGGCTTTCTTATCTTCAATGAAATCCCCGAAATGCGTATCGCCTTCATCCCCGATCGGCGTCTGCAGAGAGATGGGCACCTGAGAGATTTTGAGAATTTCTTTGACCTTCCCAACGGGAATGCGCATCTGCTTGGCAATTTCCTGGGCCGTAGGCTCTCGCCCGTATTCTTGGACGAACAGCCGAGAGACACGGATGATCTTGTTGATCGTCTCCGTCATATGGACGGGAATCCTTATCGTCCTGGCCTGATCGGCGATCGAGCGGGTAATTGCCTGGCGGATCCACCAGGTCGCGTAGGTTGAGAACTTGTACCCGCGCTTGTACTCGAATTTCTCAACAGCACGGATCAATCCCATGTTCCCTTCCTGGATCAGGTCCAAGAAAGAAAGCCCCCGGTTGATATATTTCTTGGCAATGCTGACAACCAGCCGCAGGTTAGCCTCAACCAAAAGTTTCTTGGCTTTGTTGAATTTGGCTTGCCGAACCCTGATGACATGCAACTGGTCTTTAACTTCTTGGACCGGTTGCCCCAATTCATGAAACAGCTTGGCTTTTTCTTTCTTGAGCTGCGGCATGTTGAGCGTTTTCTTTTTGCCGTTCTTGCTTTTTGAGATCTTTTCGATCCTCTCGATCTGGGCGATCATCTCCTTGATCTGCGCCACGATCCCCTCGTTAAAAGTGGCGGTCAGTTTGAATTGGGCCAAGATCTCCGCCGATTTCTGGGAGCCGACGCGCGTGCGGCCCACCTTGCTTTTGATGCCCATCAATTCGCGCATCAGTTTCGGACGCCGCTCCAGCTCATCTTTGACAACATCCTCCACATTGATTTCCTCATTGAGAACGCGATTGATGCTCTTGAGGGCCTCTTTGCGGGCATAGGCCAAGACATAGAGAGCTTCCGCAAATTTGTATTCGGCCTCTTCAATGCGCTTGGCCAGATTGATCTCGTTCTCGCGCGACAATAAAGGGATCGACCCCATCTGCTTAAGATACATCTTGACCGGATCGTCGAGAGGAATGAATTTATCCGAATACACCTCGTCCTCTTTGCTTTCTTCGCGGACGCGGCGGACTTCCTGCTCGCGGGATTCCTTGTCCAAATCTTCCGATGAGACCTCTCCCTCATCTTCGGATTCGATGATCTTGATATCCTTGCCGTCCAAAATATCAAAAACCTTATCGATCTCTTCCGAAGACTCAAGATTCTCGGAAAGGGCTTCATTGACCTCATCGTAAGTCAGGAAGCCTTTTTTCTTCCCTAAGACAATCAGCTTTTCAATGTCTTGCTTCAAATCATCCGTTTTCAGAGGTTGTTTCATGGGTTCTCCCGTTTGTTTTCCTCATTCCCCCGTCGAGAAGAAATGATGTGGCTCGTCTCCCCGGGCTAGAGCCCGTCGAGGCAGCCTAAAAAGCAACTTCTTTCAATAACTGGTTATATTCTTTAATCAAGGCGTCCAGCTTGTTCTGATCGCCGGAGCTCTCGGCTTCGCCGATTTGCGCCTGCAATCCTTTCATTTGCAATTTAACGCGGTCTTTTTTCATGCGGCTCATATAGTCGGCATGCATTTTTTTCTTGTCGCCGGCCATAACGCTTTCTTTGACCATCAGCTGCGAAATCATGTTCTGCATATCAGGATCGGTGAAGCTGTTGATCAAATTCGCGCCGCTGATCTCCTTGCCTTGCTCGAACAGATCATAGATCTTTGAGATGACTTCCCGTATCCGCTTGTCCTGAAAATCTCCCGGGGCGATTTGATCCTTTGTCGCCGCAATGAAACTCTCCTCCTCCAGAAGCAACCGTAAAACATCGCTTTCCACAACTCTGACCTGCTCGACGACGGGAGTATTCGGAGGGCTGACCTTCCCGAACGCCTTTTTCTCTCCGGTCATTTGCCGGACCTTCTTGAGCTCGGCCATTAAAGCCTGTTCGGGAACCATCAGCGCCTGCCCCAAACGTTTGATATATCCGGCGCGAAGAATATCATTCTCAAACTTATCGATTGTTTGGAGCATTTCACCGGAAATCCGCGCCTTGCTTTCCAGGGCCTTGACATCGTAGCGTTTCATCATGATGCCGAGCTTGTATTCAAAGAGCGTTTGGGCTTCATTGACCTGCTTGCGAAACGCTTCGACCCCGTATTCCCGGATAAACGAATCGGGATCGTGGCCATCCGCCAGCGCCGCCACTTTAACATTCATGCCCTCTTCGATGAGGGTATCCAGGCTGCGCAGCATGGCCGACTCCCCGGCAGGGTCCATATCGAAAAGCATCACAACGTTCTTGGTATAGCGATGTAGCAAGCGGATCTGCTCGACCGTCAGAGCGGTCCCCAAGGAAGCGACGATATTGCTCACGCCCGCCTGAAAAGGCATGATGCAATCCATATATCCTTCGACAATAATGACAAAATCCTGCTGGCCAATCGCCTGCTTGGCCAAATGAAAACCGTAAAGATGCTGGCCCTTGATATAAACGGGCGTTTCCGGCGAATTGATGTACTTCGCGCCGGCGCTGCCTTCGCCATCGGTATTCTTTATGGCGCGCGCGCCGAAAGCCCGATGATGCGCCTGCGTATCTAGGATTGGAAAGATGATCCGGTTGCGGAAACGGTCGTAATACCCATCGCCTTTTTCGCGCGCAAGGATCAGGCCCGCCTTTTCCATGAGGCCCAGATTGATCTTTTTGCCACGCAAATACGTTATCAAGCCATCCCATTCATCAGAAGCAAAACCGATCTGGAATTTCTCGACGGTCTGAAGGCTGACTTTGCGTTTTTTGAGATACTCGCGGGCGCTCTTGGCGGCAGCCCCCTTGTCAGAGATCAGGTTCTTGTGAAAATATTCGGCCGCCAGCGTATTGACATTAAAAATAAGCTGGCGCATATTGGTCGTTTGCGCGTGATCCCTGTTGGTTTCCGGAATCGCGATATTGACCTTGCCGGCCAGCATGCGGACAGCCTCGGGAAATTCGAGGCGCTCCTGCTTCATGATAAATCCGACGACATTGCCCCCGACATCGCATCCGAAACAATGGAAGATCTGCTTGTCCGGATTCACCATAAAAGACGGCGTCTTCTCGTGATGGAACGGGCAATGCCCTTTAAAATTCCGGCCGGCTTTCTTGAGCGGAACATACTGCCCAATGATGTCGACAATATCGCATCGATCGATGACCTGAGCGATGATCTCTTCAGGAATGAGTCCCATGACCGCTTAAATCTCCTCGTCCCCCAACAAACGACTTTATTTTTCGTTCTTCCGCTTAGCCGTCACCGCCAAAGCCTCTGCATTCATCTTTTCCCCCGGGAAGAAATTCTCAATCAAGGCCGCATAAGACGCTCTGTAAAAATTCTCAGCAACATGACGAAAGATTGCACAGCTCACCGAAGTCTTTGCCATCGGAGTTATCGTCGGATGCTGAGCCAAAATCAGCACAAAAAATATCAAACCGCAGCTAAAATAGCTGCGGACCAGGGCCAGCGCCGATCCTCCGTAACGATCGATCTTCGGGGGAAGTTTGAGCTTGAGAATCAGGACCCACCCATAGCTGATC
>JAKQAH010000088.1 GCA_029568545.1 Candidatus Omnitrophota bacterium | reverse complement strand
ACCGGCGCAAACGTCCCGCCCGTAAAAGGAAACCGTGCGCATATCCACGCCGCCGTTCTGCAGGGGATGCACAAGGCACCCGACTTTCTTTTCTTCGGCGTCCAGAAACCCGAGATATTCGCAGCAGTAGATCACCTCATAGCGCTTGCGAAAGTCTTCCGCGGCAAACGTCGCGTTTGCGTAACGGGGCAAATCATCCGGCGACTTTACCATTTCGCGATAACGTTTTGTGCGGGCGGACAGCCTCTTGACCAGTGACTCGCGCGAGCTGTCCACATAGTTGTAAAGACCGCAACAGGCGCCGCAGGACTTGGCGGCGTCAGGTTGACACAAAACCATCATGGGAAATTCCGTGGACATTAAGACACCTTTTGCAGAATCGGATGAAATCGAATCATGATGCATGATCAATCTATTATACCAAGTCGGATTCAAAGGGTAACGCGGCGGCAAGGAGGAGGCTCCGCAGGCGTATTTTTATATACGTCGAGGATGCCGACGACGAAGACAACAAAGTTAGCCAAAGAATGCGACTTGGTATTATTCAAACACAACCGTTTTAGCCCCATACACAATAATCTTATGGTCCAGATGCAGGCGCAACGCCCGCGCCAGAACAATTCTCTCCAAATCCTTGCTCTTGGTCTGAATGTCATCGATCGTGTCGCGATGGGTGATTTTCACAACATCCTGGGCAATGATGGGACCGTTGTCCAACTGTTCGGTCGCATAATGCGCCGTCGCCCCGATAATTTTCACACCGCGGTCAAAAGCCTGCTGATAAGGGTTCCTTCCCGAAAAAGCGGGCAAAAACGAATGGTGGATATTGATGATCCTGTTGACGTACCGTCCGATGAACCCGCCGGTCAGAATCTGCATGTACCTCGCCATGACCACCAGATCTATGTTCAGTTCCTGCAAAAGCGCCAGTTGTCTGCCTTCCTGTTCGCTCTTTCGATCCGGTGTTATGGGAAAATGAAAGAACCGTATTCCAAACTGTTCGACCAGTTCCCTCGCGTCGGTGTGATTGCTGATCACCGCCTCCACCCGGCCGCCCAACTCGCCCAGATGCCTCCGCAGGATCAAATCGTGCAGGCAATGCAGGTGTTTGGACACAAAAATGGCGATTCGGGGTACATCATCGGTAAAATGCAGCGTCCATTTCATGCCGTATTGATCGGCCAGCGGCTGGAACACCGTGGCAATCTCCGGACGGCTGAGCGAAAAGCCGTCCAGCTCCCATTCCATTCGCATGAAAAAGATTTTTCCCCTTTTTGAGGTATATTGATCCGCATCGACAATATTGCCGTTATGCTGAAAAACAAAATTGGAAAGATTCGCAACCAATCCCTTGCGATCGGGGCAGGATAACAATAAAATCGCGTTGGAGTGTTCCGTCATGCTTCCGCTTCCTCAAATTCGCAAATCACGGGATCGCTTATAAAAGGATTACCATTGCAGGTCAAGAATAAAAATGGTAAGAACTCGTCGCCTTGCAAGAAAGGCGGGAAAGAAGAATGATGAAGCGAATCGAGACGATCCATCTGCCCAACGGCCTTGTTTTGGAAATCAACGACCTGTCGCGCCGCATCGCGGCGGACACGGTGAAAGTTGAGCTCTCCTTTCAGATGAAAGTCAACGTAGAGCCGTCCTTTTTTGCTTCGCCCGACGACCACCGGCAGCTTGCCGGCATCTTCGGCGACGAGCTGACCTATGAGCACAAACTGGAAAGAACCTTCGTTGCCGAAGCCCAGGAATCGGCCACCCGGGCGAACCTTCTGGAAACCTTTAAAAAAAACTCT
>JAKQAH010000067.1 GCA_029568545.1 Candidatus Omnitrophota bacterium | reverse complement strand
CAAGCGCTCGGAAGTTCCCAAAGTTCTGAGCATCATAAAGGAGTTCAATCCAAAGGCCTTTTATACCATCGAAGATATCCGCACAATGAGCGAAGGGTATTCTCCCACCGCATCATCTCTCAACAGAATTTAATCTTGAATAAATTGTTTCTGCCCTCACCAAAGCCTCCTCTAAACACATAATCGTGAAATAATTCACTAGAACATGGTTTGTTCTTCGATTGTATTCACACAATTTGAAATGACTCAAAAAAATAACTTGACATTGGGATTATATGTGATATTATTTGTGAATTAATTCACTAGAAGATGGCTGGATATTTATGGATTTATCAGATAATACAATTGAAAGGATCTGCAAGATCTTCGGATATCTTCATGCCTTAGAGAAAAAAGGCGTTGATTTTGTTTCCTCTAAGGACCTAGCGAAAATGGTCGGCGCAACAGAATATACCATCCGGAAAGACATTAGTTTTTTGGGCGGCCCCGGGTATACAAGGAAGGGATACGAAGTCAGATCCTTCAAAAAAGAGCTAGGGCAAAGATTTCAATTAACGGAAAAAAGGAAAGCTTGCATCATCGGCTTGGGGCGCTTGGGAACGGCCTTGCTGGATTACGAGAATTTTCAGGAAGACGGCTTCGAGATCGTTGCCGGATTTGACTGCAATGTCAACAAGATCGAGCGCATCCGCACGAGCATCGATGTCTTTGCCGTGAGCCGTTTGGCGGAAATCGTCGATGCTCGGAATATCGAGCTGGGGATCATTGCCGTTCCGGCGGAATCGGCTCAGGAAATAGCTGATCAGCTGGCCGCGGCCGGTGTGAAAGGCATTTTAAATTTTTCTCCGGTTAAGATCAGCGTGCCGGAGGGCATTGTTCACGTGGACATGGATTTTACCAATGCGCTGCGGTTCATCGCGGCGCGGTTTGTTATGATGAAAAAATAACTACTTATAGAGAAGGGAGCAAGAGGTATGGCAAATATTTACAATTTCAGCGCGGGGCCGGCCGTTTTGCCGAAAGAAGTCTTGAAAAAAGCGGCGGATGAAATGCTGGACTATCGCGGATGCGGCATGTCCGTGATGGAGCTTTCTCACCGGGGGAAGGAATTCACGCAGATCATCGAGGCGGCGGAAGCCACGCTGCGGGAGATCATGGGGATCCCGAGCAATTATAAAGTGCTGTTCATCCAAGGCGGCGCATCGATGCAGTTTGCCATGATCCCGATGAATCTCATGACAAAGAATAAGAAAGCGGATTTTGTCAATACGGGAGAATGGTCCAAAAAGGCCATTGCCGAGGCTAAGAAGTTCGGGACGGTGAATGTTGTAGCGACCTCCGAGAAAGAGATCTTCTCTTATATTCCCAAACTGGACCCGAAAAAATTCTCCAAAGATGCGGATTATTTCCATATTGTCACGAATAACACGATCTATGGGACGGAATATAAAACGATCCCGGATACGGGAGCTATCCCTCTCGTTGCGGATATGTCCTCGAACATCCTTTCCGCCCCGGTTGACGTCTCGAAGTTCGGCCTGATCTTTGCCGGCGCCCAAAAGAATATCGGGCCCGCGGGCCTGGCGCTGGTGATCATCCGCGAGGATCTGATCGGGCGGGCTCCCGACACGATTCCGTCGCTGATGAACTATAAAGTGTATGCCGAGAACAAGTCTCTTTATAATACGCCGCCGTGCTACGCGATTTACATGGCGGGATTGGTTTTTCAATGGATCAAGGACCAAGGCGGCCTGGGGGCGATGAAGAAACGAAACGAGGAAAAGGCAAAGATCCTCTATGATTTCCTGGAAGCTTCAAAGCTTTTCCGCAGCCCCGTCGCGAAAGAGGATCGCTCTTTGATGAACGTTCCTTTTGTGACCGGAGACGAGAAGCTTGACGCGAAGTTCACCGAAGAAGCCTCGAAGCGGGGCTTAAAAACGCTGAAAGGGCACCGGACCGTCGGAGGCATGCGGGCGAGCATTTATAATGCGATGCCGGTCGAAGGCGTCAAAGCTTTGGTTGAATTCATGAAAGAGTTCGAGAACAACAACAAAAAATAAAAACGGGAGGGGAAAATGTATAAAATTCAGAAACTCAATAAGATCGCCCTGGAGGGGCTATCGCTCTTTCCGTTGGACCAATATGAGATCGGAACGGAAGTCGCCAGTCCCGACGCGATTATCCTGCGCAGTTTTGAGATGCGCGATATGGTTTTGCCGGATTCACTTTTGGCCGTAGGGCGCGCGGGAGCCGGGGTCAACAATATTCCCGTTCAAAAATGCTCAGAAAAAGGGGTTGTTGTTTTTAACACGCCCGGGGCGAATGCCAATGCCGTCAAGGAAGTTGTGCTTGCGGGTATCCTGCTTGCGTCGCGTGATATTATCGGGGGCGTTAACTACGCAAATTCTCTTAAGGGAAAAGGCGCCGACGTTCCGGCTTTGGTCGAGGAGAACAAAAAGAAATTCGCGGGAAAAGAGATCGCGGGCAAGACGCTGGGCGTGATCGGCCTCGGCAAGATTGGCGTCATGGTCGCCAACAGCGCGCTGGATCTGGGGATGAAAGTGATTGGGTATGATCCGTTCATTTCCGTGGAATCGGCCTGGGGGCTCTCCCGGGAAGTCCAACGCGCCGAAAGCGTCGGCAGCCTGATCGCCAATGCGGATTATATTTCCTTGCATACCCCGTTGACCGATGGGACCCGAGGCTTCATCAATGCGGAAAAATTCGGGCAGATGAAAAAAGGCGTGCGCATCCTGAACTTTTCTCGCGGCGGCATTGTCAATAACGAAGACCTCGGTAAGGCCATCAAGGAAGGCGTTGTCGCGTGCTATGTTACGGACTTTCCCGATGATGAGCTTCTGAATATGGAGAAGGTCATTGCCATCCCTCATTTGGGGGCATCGACCGAGGAGGCCGAAGTGAACTGCGCCACGATGGCCGTCAAGCAGATCCGTGATTTTCTGGAAAAGGGCAAGATCAAGAATTCCGTCAATTATCCCGATTGTAAGCTGGACCATAGCTCAGACCTGCGGCTGGTGATCATGCACCGGAATGTTCCCAACATGGTCGGGCAGATCTCCACCGTTCTGGCCAAGGAGGATATCAATATCACCGAGATGTTGAATAAGAGCAAAGGCGATTACGCCTGCAGCATCATCGATGTGGCTAACCAGCCGTCGGAGAAAGCGATCAAGACCATTTATGCCACTCAGGGTGTTGTGAAGGTCAGGCTTTTGGACCTCAAGAAATAAAGGCCGGCTCTTGGGAGGAACGGACCCTCCGCAACTAAATATGTTGCGGAGGGTTTTTCTTTAGGATAGAATACATCTTAATTTGATAGGGCGCAACAGAGCAGGCCTCAAGATCGGAGAGTACCATGAAAATATTGATCGTTGATGATGAGATGACCAATATTGCCTTGATCAAAGCTGCGCTCGGCGATATCTGCGAGCAGTTCCTTGTTGCCAATGACGGGGAAGCGGGGATTAATCTCGCCAAGCGGGAAACGCCCGATCTGATCGTCCTGGATGTGATGATGCCGAAGCTTGACGGGTTTAAGGTTTGCGGGATGCTGAAATCCGACAAGAGGTTTTCTCATATTCCGATCGTTGTGATCAGCTCGCGAGCCGGTGATGACGACGTCGAGATCGCC
>JAKQAH010000066.1 GCA_029568545.1 Candidatus Omnitrophota bacterium | reverse complement strand
AAAGGCTTTTTCTCGGCTTCACTGAGTTTATTTCTTTTAATGTGATTTTCAATTTCTCTATAGAGTCTAGCTTTTTCCTCATTTGGATGCATCGCTATCTCTCTAAATAGGTCAGAGATGCGTTCTGTTATTGATTTTTCTTCCCTATCTTTCATCGAGTTTCTTTGAAATAAAATCGATGATATGTCAAGGATTTTTTCTGTCGAAGCATTTCCTCCTATAGAGGATAAGACTAAACTAATATTTGCTGATAATTCTTCTAGATCGACCGAGTTAAATGCAATAGCTGATCCCGAATATCTTTGTTTTTGTTGATCTGGTTTTCTAATTGTGTTTTTGAACATTGTTTTGGTTCGTTTATTTCTGTTGTGGGTTTTCTCTAGCGGCTTTCTTCCGGCAAAAGGCGATAAAGGCCGCATCCGGTTTTTGCGGTATTCCCTTCTTTTCGATCCATTCGCGCCATTGTCTTTCCAGTTCGTACACATCCCATCCCGGCGCGGCTTTTCTCGCCATTTCGTAGGCTTGGGTTTTTAAGAACGGCCCCTCTCGTCCCTGAAAATCCGGCAAGGGGAGCAAGAGCGGTTCCGGCGCAGGATTATTCTTGAGATGAGGTAAGGCCGGAGGCGGCAATTGCGCCACATGCGGCTTGCTGGGCTTGAGCAGCAAGCCCCGTTCTCCCTCCTCGACATTGGCTTCCGGGTAGCGCGCAAGGACGGCCCGGAGGTGTTCCAGAAAAGCCGCTTTGAATTGTCTGGTATGGGTATAGTCGGCCCCGAATTGCATTTGCAGGGCAGCCCACGGAATCTCCGTAGGCTTGCGCAAATAGGACATGCGGTAGGTCAACCAGCAATAAATATCCAAGGCCAGAGGCGAGCGTTTAAGCGCCTTGAGCGCCCGCATATCTACCGGAACTGGGCGGTCGATAATCTCGTTGAAAAAGCTATTGCCAAGCGTCACTGTGGACTTCCAGAGCGGCATTTGATCCGGTGTTTTTGGATTCCACCATAAGGAATATTTTTCAACGATATTAAGATTACCGCCTGCATCGTGCGTTTTGTCTTCGTATCGGCAAGATACCGTCGAGCAGAACAAGCGCATGGTCTGGTTTCGGAATCTCGTGATATCCCCTCTTTCCCCTCCGCGCCGAGACAATCCCAATTCTGCCATGAAGGCCGACAGGGTAGGCCCAAACTCCAGCACTGGCGAGCGGGTACGCACGGCTTCTGTTGTCATCCACGACAACAGAAGCCGGGGAATCGACCCATAGGGCAATCCGAATCGCCGGGGTGACATCATGGTGAGGGTGAAATGCCCATTCTGGCGGGTAAATTCGTTATCAGAAGTGGCCTTGTGCGGCATGGTGGCTTGCGTCAGGGCACGGGCAATGAAGCCCACGGCTCCGGCTTCCCGCGCCTCTTCCGCCTCGATCATCAAGGCATCCCTTACGAGCTTGTCAAGATCGTCGTCATCGTCGCTCATGGTCCCTTCTTCCTATCGCCCTTTTGAGGAAAAGCATAGGCCGGATTTATCCACAGCAGCGAGGGGTTTTGAGAAGTTATCCACGCTGAAACGGTGACGCTTGAAAGCCATTTTTGCGCTGAAACGGTGACGCTTTTGCGCTGAAACGGTGACGCTTCGCCGCAAAAAAATTCGCGCAACAATTTGTTTTTAAACGAGTTTTTCGCTGTTTTTTTGGCCCTCCCTATAGTACCCTGTATTTATAAAAAAACCCTGTAGTTGGGAAACGCGGTTGGTGGAAAAGTCGCCAATCGCGAAAAGTCGCCCCGCGAAAACCCCAAAAGACGGTTTAGCAAGGGGGTGGAAGCTGGACCGTTCGAGGTCAACCTGAAACCTTGGTGGAGGCTCAAACCTCCCAAAAGGCATTCGGGGGGAGGACCTGACCGTTCAGAGGCAAGACCCCTTGTCCGGTTTGGACGGTAGGAAAGAAAAAATGGCAAAAATTGGCAAATATTGCCATACTGGAAGAAAGCAGGGCTTTCAGGAGGAGCAAAGACCATGACCACACTCAACATCTCGCTACCGGAGCAGATGCGCAGTTTCATCGAAAGTCAGGTCAGCAAGGGGTTCTACAGCACCGCGAGCGACTATATCCGGGACTTGATCCGGGATGACCAGAAGCGCAAGGATCAAGCAAAGCTGGAATCGCTTCTGCTTGAAGCCCTGGAAGGGGACGACCCTCAGGAATTCGCCCCGGAGTTTTTCGAGCGGTTGCGCGAACGCGCCCGGCAGGCAATCAAGGCCAAGGAA
>JAKQAH010000044.1 GCA_029568545.1 Candidatus Omnitrophota bacterium | reverse complement strand
GTCCAGTGCGCGGTCGGAAAAGATATTCCTGAGGAAGAGAATTTTGCGACGATGGTCGCCCAATCCATTCCGGCGGAAATGAAGATCGACGTCTTTGCGGCCAAAAACGATTTTTCTGCCATGGGCGTGATTGCAAAAGACGGGAAGATCGTTGATGTGGAATACGGAAAAGACGGGAAAAGATATCGAAAGGTCAAGACGGCTATTCTGCGGGCATCCGGGGAGAACAAGCCTTCTCAGATTTCGGAAGGCGCCATCCGGGATCTTGTAAAGTCTCGCCGGGATAGTCATCTTTTGTCTCCGAGGGTCTTGCAGGCATTAACGATCAAGGAACAACGGGCTCCCAGGATCGCCCTGATCGTTCCCTTCGGGCAGGAATCTCGACCTAAAACAAAAAGAAGACATGATGACATCATGATGATGTTTAACGAGATGAGCCGCGAAATCAGATGGAAAAGGAATTTTGGAGAGATCCTGGACCAATTGGGGCGTCAAATGAAATCGCGTTTCGACCGGACACCGATTTATGGTTTTGGCGTAGAAGGCCGGCATGTTGCCTTTTCTCAGGACCACAACGGAAATGTAAAAATAAGAATAGCTGGGGCCAATGAAATCGAAGAAAGGTCCGGCGATGCGATCGTTATTATTCCTAAAGGGAAAATTCCGGAAATATCCCCTGATCTTCTCAGGCAAGCCCTCCGGGAGGGTTATGTCGATCCGAGGATAAAGAAATTGTTAACACCGGCCCAGAAGGGGGCTTCTCCGGTTCAAGTCGGACCAGGATCTCTTTTGACGGGCCGGCGTGCTTCTGTTTCCAGTCCGGTTCGGCGAGAACAAGGATCTTTCGATCCGAGCCGACGAAGAATGATCAGGAAAATAGCCCTATGGAGTTCTTTAGCGGCCGTAGGATCAGCCGCCGGCTGGCTGATCACGAGAAACAGAGATCAAGAGAAGGACGCTCAGCCGCAAGTCGTAGAAACTTCCAGGAAGCTCCTGGACAAGCTTATGCCGATCCGGGGAGTGACGTATTCGCCGGCGTTCAAAGGATATCACAGGCTCGACGGAACAGATTGGGAGAAGCATCTTGGCGATATTTCGCTTTTGAGGGCGCTTGGCGCAACAACGATCCGCACGTATCACCCCGTGACGTCAAGATTGTTCCTGGACGAATTGCAGCGCAACGGCATTAAAGTCATTGTCGGGATTCCCTATTATGATGACCGGAACATTTTTGAGACGATCGATATTGTCAATCGAACCTATAAGAAATATATCGGAAAGTTCAAGGACCATCCGGCCATCCTGATGTGGGAATTCGGCAATGAGTACAATTACCATCCCGAATGGTTCAACGGCGATCTGGATCTTTGGTACGCGGCTCTCGAGCGCGCGGCGGCGGACACCAAAGCGATCGATGGAACGCGGAGCGTCTCGACGGCGCACGGCGAAGTCCCGACAGCTGACGTGTTCGGAAAGATTCCGTCCGTTGATGTTTTCGGCCTGAATATTTATCGCGGCAGCGATCCGTCGGATGCGATCGCCCAATTCAGGGAAGCGGCGCGATCGGCCGGGGTATCGCGTCTGCGCATGTACATTGCCGAGACGGGAACGGACGCGTTCAACGCGATCGAAGGGCGCGAAGACCAAACGAAGCAGGCCGAGGTCAACGGCGAAATCTGGAAAAGCCTGCTGCAAGCGGCCGATGCGGATCAGTTCCTCGGCGTTACGTTCATGACGTTCAGCGACGAATGGTGGAAGTTCGGAGCCGGCAAGACGCAGGAACATGAGGCCGGCGGCATCAAAAGTGTCGGAATTTACGACGGGCAATATGATGAGGAATGGTGGGGATTCGTTGATGTCGACCGCCATCCGCGGGAAGTCTATCGCTTGTTCCAGCAATTGTGGCGCGGCGCTTCCAGCTCGCCCGTTTCAGAGCAAACGCTCAAAGATCTTGAGCTTTATTTGCATCATGATGGGCCGGTGACCATGTGTTCCCGAAATGACGCAAGAGATGCGGCTATTGTCCGGGGCATTTTAGACCGCGGGCGTGCGGCGGCTGACGAATTGATCGATATTCTTCAGAATAGCTCTCAGGCGTGGATCCGCGCTAAGGCCGCGCTTCTTTTGGGAGAAATATTTTTCGCTCACCCGCAGGAGATGATAGCGGATATTCTGCTGGCCCGGATGCAAAAAGACGAATCTGTGTTAGTGCGCAGCGTGATCGCCCGCGGGATCCTTCGGGATAACCGCATGCAAAATCCCGGCATTACGGAAGGCATGCGGGCAAAGAGCGAGGAGGCAAAACAAAAAACGGATCTCTCTCCTTGGCCCAAAAACAGAAAAGATGCTTTACGCGTTCTGGATGTGGGGTGCTATTTCGGCGGGGCGACGCGCGGGATGGCGAAATATTATAGGGAAGCGCGCAAAGTCAGCGATGTTGTTGTGGTTGGCCTCGATTGGGATATGGCCGCGGTGATCAGGGCGGAAAAAGAGCGGGCGGCCAAAGATGCGGCGGACGAGGATGTCATGTTCATTCTCGCGGACGTGGAAAAGGACCAGGTCGGCCCGGCGGACATTATCCTATCCATGAATCTGCTGATCTATATGGATATGGGCGGGATCGAAATGAAGCGTCACGCGAACGCATTGATCCGTCAAATAGCCGAGGGAGGAGAAATATATTATACGCCGACGCAAGCCAATGCCGACTTTGACGGCTCTAGCGACGGCGGATGGCAGCGGCCGGGAAAAATGGCCAGTATCATGAAAGATTTGTTGCCCCAGGCGGAAATCACGCTGACGATGCAGTGGGGAAAAGGGGAAGTGGATCCTTTTGGGTTCAAATTTACCAATAATAACCCGTTTGACGAAAACCAGATGAATTGGGGCGTCGGCATGGGATGGGTTTCGGTCAGAATGCCCAGGCATGTTTCTATCAAGAACCAAGAAGGAAGAGGCATTGTCCTTAAGACGGGACGTTTCCCGGATGGGGAGGTCCTCCCGCGAATCCTCAACTCCGGGGAGGTTAAAGATTCCGATGTGTCTGTTGAGCATCCGCTTCGGTATAGCGCTGATTTTGTTCATGCTGTTTTATTAGGCGAGACATTGAAATATTATGGCGCCCGCGACATAACGGTCACGTTTAAAGTCGAGACAATGAACGATGCCGTGATGAACGCTTACGGCCAGATATTGCGCCTGTATTACAGCAAGGCTTTTTATAGCCTCAAGGGATCGGTCAAGCAGCTGGATCTTTCTTTGAAGAGCGAGCCCAAGAAGAAAAAAGGCCATATCTGGATCGACAAGGTCCTTTATCAGCACCGGCGTTTCGAAGACGATGCCAAAGAAGCCTCGATGCTCATTGATTCGGCGGATTACGGAAGGATCGACATTGATAAGGGGTCTGAAGAAGAGCCCCTGACATGGAACATCGCGTTGCCCCAAAATATCGAGGGCAAGAATGTTCTTCTGCTGCATAGCACGGAAAATAACAGGGACTTCGTTGAATTGTGGCTGATGGCGCCAAGGCTTCTTGAAGCGAATGTCGGGAATATTTCCCTTATTGATACGTATGAAGGATATTCCCGTCAGGATAAGGTCTTTGCGGAAGGCCAGAGCATCAGCGCGGTGACGATGCTGAAGATCATGGATCGCTTTGTGGACCGGCATTTTGCGTTCAACGTGCATTACGGGGATAGCGACGGGTGGATCGAGCTCGGAGGCCGGAAAATCTATAACGTCAATGCGTTCGGGTCTCTCGCCGTTGGCGCGATCGAATGGATGGCCAGCAGATTCTTTGGTGAAGAGGAACGCCCGGAAACTTTTGGCAGCATGGGGCCGGAGGTGATCAAGCGGATCGCGGAAAGGGTAAGGTCCAACCGCTTCTTAAAAGAAATCAAGGACCATCCGATCGTTTTTCTTGCGCCGGACGACGGGGCTCTCGCTTATGCGGTCAAAGCGATCGCAATCGTTAAGAACCATTTCAAAAGGCGATTCCATACGGATCTTCCCATTTATGCCGGCTATCTTGACAAAACGCGTCTGGACGGCAAGAAAGTTTCTATTCCCGGATATATCTACAATGAGCATGGCGAGCAAGTCAAAGATTTCGGCGGGATCGGTATCGTGGAATGCAATTTTATTATTCTCGACGATGAAACGTCTCACGGCTCAACGCTGCTCGCAGGGACATTTGCGCTGGTCCGGAAAATGAATGTTTCATGGCAAAGGGTTGTTGCCGCTATTGTCCATGGGAAACTGGCGAGAGGACTAAAACCGTTTGAAACAGGGTGGACCGATCAAGAGATCAAAACAGCGAAAGAACCGAAGGCGGAATTTATCGATGAGACGCAAGAACAAATGCCGCCAAGGGCATTATTTGCAACAAAATCCGTCCGGCTTCCCCGGGAATTCCCTCTCAATCGTCAAATCTCCATCGGCCCTCTTGTCAGCCATGTCATCAAGTATATCAAAGAAGAGAGCGGGAATTCTTCAGGATCCTCGCCGGTTTTTTATTACCCCGACGGGAAAGCGCTTACTTCGGGATGGAAAGGACCCAGGCTGCTTTCTGTTCTTAAGAAGGTATTCGCGTTGATCGCCGCGTTTATCGGATTATCATTGCCCTATACGGACGCGCAAAGCCTGAATGCCAATGCGCGCACAGCGCCGTATAACACGCGGGCGCCGACCTATCAGGCCAGGCCGCAGGACGTCAGCTTTCCTATTTATTATTACTATGATCCCGTAAATCGGAGAATCGGGCTTCGCTATTCTGAGCCGGTCCGCCTAACGATGACAAAGGCCAACACCCAAGCAGCCTTGCATGAAATTATGCAGAAAGTCTCTTTGGGCGGGGTGGCCATCATCGGTGACGAATCCGGCAGCAACAAAGCGGAATCGATGAAAAGACAGGGAGAGCAATTCCGCGACAAGATCATTCCGTTTCTCCAGAAAGAATATCCCGGCGTCACCAAGATCTGGATCGGCCAGGTTACATGCCCTGATCCCGCCGCTGTTTCTTATTCTGTCGAAAAAGCCAGAAATTATTTCAGCCAGTCCAGATTCGCGGTCGGGCAAGACGGGAAAGGCCCCACCCATCTTATCGAAGCGATCGTCAATACCTTGCGGGCTATGGATGACGGATCGCCGGTCCAGCCCAAGGTCATTTTCATTTCCTCGTCCGATTTTGAACAGGATCCGTCCGCTGTCGGCAAGCCGATGCCGACGCCGACCGAAGAACTGAGAGGATCGTTTGAAGCGATGGTGGCAGAACTTGAAAAGACAGGCACCTATGTTGTCTTAGCCACCCAAAACACGAGGATCAGCAACATCCGCGAGCTGGCCGACG
>JAKQAH010000190.1 GCA_029568545.1 Candidatus Omnitrophota bacterium | reverse complement strand
TTTACATTGCCCGTTAAGTTTGCGCCGTTTTTAAGGGGCATGGGGCAGGCCATCCTTCCCCAGCACAAGCTCAAGAAGATCGTCGAAGAGGGAAAGTTTAATTTCAGCTGGGGCATCGATACGTCTCCCGGCGAGATTGTCGGCACGGGTCCGTTCATGCTGGCCCGCTACGATCCGGGCCAACGATTGGTTTTCGTTCGCAATCCCCATTATTGGAAGCATTCTCCCGAGGGGGACCAGCTGCCGTATTTGGATAAAATCATTTATCTGATCGTCCAAAACCAGGATATTGCCTTGCTGAAGTTTGTTGACGGCGTGACCGATGCCTACGGGTTCCGCGGCATGGATTATCCTTTGCTTAAACCGCTGGAAAAAGAGATGAATTTTACGGTGTATGATCTCGGGCCGGATCTGGGCAGCAATTTCCTGGTGTTTAACCAGAATCGCGGGGTCCATCAGGGGACCGGGAAGCCTTTGGTCGATCCGCGCAAGCTGGCCTGGTTTACGGACCTCAATTTCCGTCGGGCGGTGGCGCATGCGATGGACAAGGCGAAGATGATCGAGATCGTCAAGAATAAACTGGGATATCCCCAGCATTCTCCCATAGGCCCCGGGGCCGGGTTTTTCCATAACCCGAACGTTCCCGAGTACGACTATGATCTGGGCAAGGCCAAGGCTATTTTAAAGGAGAGCGGTTTTCAAGACCGGGATCAGGACGGCATCGTGGAAGATCCTCAAGGCCACAAGGTCGAGATCAATCTGTACACGAATGCGGGGAATACGGAGCGCATGGATATCGGGGGGATCATCCGACGAGACTTGGAAAAGATCGGCCTCAAGGTCAATTTCCTTCCGCTGGAATTCAATACGCTCGTCAGCAAGCTTAACGCGACGTTCGAATGGGACGCGATCATCCTGGGGCTCACGGGCGGCATCGAGCCGCATTTCGGCAAGAATGTCTGGAATTCCCAAGGGCAGTTGCATCTCTGGCATCCGAACCAAGAATCGCCCGCAACGCAATGGGAACGGCGGGTCGATGAATTGTTCCTGCAGGGCGTGCAGGAACTCGATGAAGAGAAGCGAAAAACGTATTATGATGAATTTCAAACGATCATTGCGCAGCAGCTCCCCGTCATTTATACCGTCCTGGATGCGCGGATCACCGGCGTGCGCAATAAATTCGGGAATCTTCAGCCGACGAACTATGGCGGCATTTTTCATAATATCGAAGAGCTTTATCTGAAGGAAGAGTACCGTTAGCCATGGGGCGCTTTATTCTTAAAAGAATAGTGATCGCGGTTCCGATGCTTTTGGGCATGGCGCTGTTGACCTTTGCGCTGATGGGCGGCACGCCGGGAAGCTATCTGGACAGCATGCGTCTGGACCCCCAGTTTTCCCCGGAGACGATTGCCCGCTACCAGCAGCTGTATGGGCTGGATCAATCCTGGTGGATCCAATTTTTGAGCTGGACTAAGAATATTTTTAGGCTTGAGTTTGGCTATTCCTTCCATTTCAATGTTCCCGTTTCCAAGATCATCGCAGGGAGATTGCTCAACACGTTCATTCTTTCGTTTGCGAGCTTTCTGATCACGTGGGGGATCGCGGTTCCTCTGGGGATTTGGGCGGCGCTCAACCGCAACCGGTGGATCGACCGGGCGATCCAATTTTTTTCCTATATCAGTTTATCTCTGCCGAGCTTCTTTCTTGTCATGATCTTTCTTTTCTTCGCGAGCAGATGGCCGGGGGTTTTGCCTCTCGGGGGGATGGTGGGGCCGGATTTCGACGATCTGGGTCTGATCGCCAAGATCTGGGATGTGCTGCGCCATTTGGCCATTCCCGCCGTTGCGCTCTCGATCGGGTCGGTCGCCGGGCTGCAGCGGATCATGCGGGGAAACATGATTGAGGCGCTCGGGCAGAAATACATTCTAACGGCGAGGGCAAAAGGGCTCCCGGAAAATCGAGTCATTTATCATCATGCGCTGCGCAACGCGATCAATCCTTTGATCACATTGCTGGGCTACGAATTTTCCTCCTTATTAAGCGGAGCCGCCCTGACCGAGATCATTTGCAGCTGGCCGGGGCTGGGATCGCTCATGTTAACGGCGGTGCGCTCAAAAGACGTCTATCTTGTCATGGCCAGCATGCTCATGGGCGGCGTTTTATTTGTGATCGGGAATTTATTGGCCGATATTCTTCTGGCGAAAGCCGATCCGAGAATAAGGTATGATTAAGAAACAGAAACATAGGAACGAGTTCCAGATCGCGCTGGAAGCTTTCCGGCGTAAACGCGCCGCGGTGATCTGCGTGATCATTCTTGCCGGGCTTTATGGCGGGGCCATTTTTGCGGATTTTCTCTCGCCCTACTCATTTAAGGACGAGGACAGAAATTATTCCTATTGTCCGCCGACGCCGATAAAAATGGCGGAGGAAGGCAAGATCGTCAGGCCCTATGTGCAGGGCGTTACCTTGACATTTGACGAGAATTATCGCCGCGTGTATGTTACCGATGCCCATACAAAATATCCGTTGCGGTTCTTCGTAAAAGGGCATGCGTATCGGTTGCTCGGCTTTATTCCGGCGGACCGGCATCTGTTCGGCGTTGAGGGGCAAGGCCGTTTTTATTTGCTCGGGGCGGATGCGCGCGGCCGGGATCTTTTCTCCCGTTTGCTTTACGGCGGGAGGGTTTCCTTGTCGATCGGCCTCATCGGCGTTTTCATTTCGTTCTCCATCGGCTTGATGATGGGCGGGATCGCCGGATATTACGGCGGGCAGGTGGATAATATTCTCATGCGGGTTTGCGAGATGTTCATGATGGTCCCCGGATTCTATCTCCTGCTGGCTCTTCGGGCGGCCGTTCCCGACGATTTCAGCTCTGTTCAAGTGTATTTTTCGATCATTTTTATTCTTTCGTTCATCGGCTGGGCGGGATTGGCCCGGATCATCCGCGGGATGTGCCTTTCGCTGCGCGAGCGGGACTATGTGCTGGCGGCAAAAAGCCTGGGGCTTTCGGACGCCCAGATCATTGTCCGTCATATCTTGCCGCACACCGTATCGTATTCCATCTTCGCGGTTATGCTCTCGATCCCGGGATATATCCTCGGCGAATCGGCGCTGAGCTTGATCGGCTTGGGGATCCAGGACCCGTTTGCCAGTTGGGGGAATATGCTGTCGGATGCCATGAGCATTATCCGTATCCAATTCGCGCCGTGGATCCTGTTCCCGGCGTTTTTTATTTTTCTGACGGTCATGTGTTTTAATGTGATCGGCAACGCTTTGCGCGATTGCCTGGATCCGATGCTCAAAGGAGAGCGTTAATCGATGCCCTTATTGCGCCTGGAAAACTTAACCGTTACGGCCGCCGGGGAAAACGGCGTAAAAACGATCCTCGAGGATGTTCATTTTGAAATTCCCGCTTTGAGCGTTACGGCTTTGGTGGGGGGCTCGGGGAGCGGGAAGACGACGGCGGGGCTTGCGGTGCTGGGATTGCTTCCTCCGTCGCTGCGGGTGCATAGCGGCCAAGTGATCTTTGATCGTGAAGATCTGATGGCGGCGACGCCGCAACGGATGAGGGAGATCCGGGGCAAAGAGATCAGCATGGTCTTCCAGGAGCCGCTGAGCGCGTTCAATCCGGTTTTCAGCATCGGGCGTCAGATCGAAGAAGTTTTAGAGGTTCACACGCCGTTAAATCGCCGGCAACGCCAGCAACGGGTCCTGGAATTGCTGGATGCCGTCGGTTTGCCGGATCCCAAGCGCACGTCCGAAAATTATCCTCATCAGTTAAGCGGGGGTATGCGCCAGCGGGCGATGATCGCCCAAGCGATCGCGGCGGGCCCCAAGCTGATTATTGCCGACGAACCCACCAGCAGCCTCGATGTAACGCTGCAGGCCCAGATCATCGAATTATTCAAGAAGCTCCAGAGCGAACTAAAGCTTTCTATTCTTTTGATCACGCACGATCTGGGCATGGTCGAGCATCTGGCGGATCATATCATTGTGATGACACAGGGGAGAATTGCCGAACAGGGCCTGACGCGCGAGGTTTTAATGAATCCCGGGCATGCCTATACGAAAGAGTTAATGGAGGCGCTTGGTTAACCGATGTTGCTTGAACTGAAAAATATTAAAAAATATTTCCCGGTCAAACGGGGCTCGTGGGGGGCAACAACCGATTCTGTTCGCGCTCTCGACGGAGTTGATCTCTCTGTGCAAGCCGGCGAAAATATCAGTCTGGTGGGGGAGTCGGGTTGCGGGAAAACGACATTGGCCAGGATCATATTGCAGCTGGTGGCGCCAGATGCCGGTTCGGTCCTTTTTGACGGGCATGAGATCACCCGGATTTCCCGACGGCAGTTAAGGCCCTACCGCAAGAACATGCAGATGGTTTTTCAGGATCCTTATGACAGCCTGGATCCCCGTTTCACGGTCCGCCGGACCATGCGGGAAGCGTTGACCCTCGAGGATAAACTTTACCGGTCTGCCAGAGAGAAAGACGCCCGTGCATGCCGGCTGCTGGAAGCGGTGCGGCTGAGCGGCGATATTTTGAACCGCTATCCGCATGAATTCAGCGGAGGAGAGCGCCAGCGCATTGCCATCGCCCGCGCCCTCATGCTGAATCCAAGATTGCTCATTCTCGATGAGGCCGTATCATCGCTAGATGTGATCGTTCAGAAGCAGCTGATCGATCTGCTCTTTGAACTTCAGAAGGAATTCCATCTGACCTATTTGTTCATTTCCCACAATTTGAAAGCGGCCAGAAAGATCAGCCGCAAGATTGCGGTGATGTACAAAGGAAAGATCGTCGAGTTGGCCGAAACCGAAGAGATCTTTAAGAATCCGCTGCACCCATACACGCAAGAATTGCTTTTGGCCGCCGTTGATTACAGGGCCGTCAAAAGGGAAAAAGAGATTGCCGTTGACGCTCAAGCGCAATTGATGGACCGAGGCAACGGGCATTTTGTTATCCGGCCCTGACCTTTGCATTTCGGAAGAAAAGATCATTTTGCCTAGAGGATTCGGCGTTTTCATGTACAATAAAAGCAGGGCACTTCTCATTTTATCCCGTCTATAAAACAAATTATGAGCGAATGGTTCTATAAGAGGATCAATTGGCTTGCCGGATATCTGGCCATCGCCGTATTATTCGGCTTGGTCGTTCTTTCGTCCAATATTGAGATCAAGGATGTGGATTTATGGCTGCATCTGGCTGTCGGCAGGCATATTCTCCAGACATTTTCCATCCCCCGGGCCGACTTCCTTTCCTGCACGATCGCTCAGGCGCCTTGGATCGATCACGAATGGTTATTTCAGGTCCTTGTTCGTTTTATCTACGACGGCGCCGGCATCCAGGGGTTGATCGGCCTGAAAGCGGGCGTGATCTTTTTCCTGTTTGTCCTGCTGTTGTTCCTGGGATATACGCGGGAGCGCCAATCCGGTCCGGTCGGCATTCTTCTTTTGGTGCTTTTGATTTTTCAGCGGCGCATGACATTGCGGCCCGATCTGTTCAGCCTGCTTTTTTTTGTCCTTTATATCGTCATTCTAAACGTGCATGTGAGCAAGCGATGGTCCTTGTGGGCGATCGCGCTGATCCAAATGATTTGGACGAACATGCATGGGTTTTTTATCCTTGGGCCGGCGCTTGTTTTCGTTGTTTTTGCGGGCGAAAAAATCAAGCGCTCCCTGAAGCTTCCTTTCGCATGGAATGAAAGGGGCCGGTTGACGGATGCGGCCTACAAGCGCCTCGCATGGATGCTGCCGGTTGTTTGTTTGGCGTGCCTGGCCAATCCCTATCTGCTGGAAGGCGTCTGGTATCCTTTAAAAGTCTTCTTTTCCCTCGCCGGGGATTCCAGAATATTCTTTTCTCACATCCAAGAATTGGAACGCCCGTTAGCTTGGGGCAATCTTTTCTCGTGGCACCCGCAATTTTATTACAAGCTGCTGATGCTCGTGTCTTTTTTAAGCTTCCTGTTTAATTACCGCAAAATCGATATTACTGCGCTGCTGCTTTGGGGCGGATTTCTTTTATTCTCGTTGGGAGCCCTTCGGAACATCGTGTTCTTTGCTTTGGCCGCGTATTTCGCTTTTCTTTCCAATTTTCAATGGCTGTCGGTCGATGACTATCTGCCGGTTCGCTGGGATCAAGGGAAGTTTAAGGCGATGGCGGAAACAATACTGAAAATCCTTTTGATATTCTGGATGACCAGCCTCGGAAAGGGCCTCATGCTCAGAGGCTATTATGATTTTGACACATTCGAGCGCAAAAGCGAGTACGGAGGCCTTTCGCAGAGAAATTTTGCGCACCGCGCGGTTGATTTCCTTGTTGAAAACAGGATCGAGGGGAATTTTTTCAACGATTTTAATTCCGGAGCGTATCTGCTGGGGAGGGCCTCGCCCCGTATTAAAGTTTTCATCGACGGGCGGACGGAGGTTTATGGCGGCGCATTTTACCGGGCATATACGAAGATATGGGAAGGCGATACGGAGCTTTTCGATCGCGCTGTTGACCGCTATCAGTTAACGGGCGCTTTTTTAAGCTCGCTTTATGTTCCCGCGCCCTCCCAAACGATCCGCCATCTTTATGAGCGCCCCGATTGGGTCCTTGTTTATTTTGATTATGACGCGGCGATATTCCTTCGCGATGTTCCCGGCAATCGCGGGTGGATTGACCGGCATCGAATGGATCTCGGCCAATGGCGGACCGAGGACGCGAATCTGGTTAAGATCGGGACGAAGAATGTCATACCCTACCGCTATGTAAGCCGCGCTTATGGATTGTTCAATATGGGTTTCCCGGAGAA
>JAKQAH010000034.1 GCA_029568545.1 Candidatus Omnitrophota bacterium | reverse complement strand
TTATCGATCGCGTGCCGGATATCATAGACAAGCCCGGCGCAGGGAATCTCCCGCAGATTACAAAACGCATCGACATCGAAAACGTAACATTCCGTTACGAAGAAAAACCCGTCTTAAAGAATATCAACCTCTCCATCAAAGCCGGCGAAGTCGTCGCGTTTGTAGGCATGAGCGGGGGCGGTAAAACGTCTCTCGTGAATCTGATCCCGCGTTTTTACGACGTCTCCGAAGGCCGCGTTCTGATCGACGGCATGGATATCCGCGACGTGACGCTGCAATCCCTGCGCAGCCAGGTGGCCATAGTCACCCAGCAGACTATCCTTTTTAATGACACGGTTAAAAACAACATCGCCTACGGAGATATTCAGAGGACGGATGAAGACATTGTCAACGCCGCAAAAGCTGCCAACGCGCACGATTTCATCGTGAAGCTTCCGCAGGGCTACGAAAGCAATATCGGTGAACAGGGGAAAGGCGACATGGTGAACCTGATGACTTTAATCAAGAAGAATGAGATTGCCCTCATTATCAATACGCCGTCGGGCGAAGGCAGTCAGTACGATATGCGCTCGATCCGGGCGGCCTCGATCTTGCACAATGTTCCTTGCATTACGACGCTGCAGGGAGCACGGGAAGCGGTGAACGGCATTGAGGCGATCAAGTCCAAGACATTCAGCGTGCATTCCTTACAAACAAGATATGCATCAGGAGAGGATATTGTATGTGCGGCATCATAGGGGTATCAGACCATAAAGAGGCGGCGAATATCGCGTTTCTTGGGCTTTATGCCTTGCAGCATCGCGGCGAGGAAGCGGCCGGGATCGCTTCTTATGACGGAAAGAATATTCATCTGACGAAAAGCGCGGGCCTTGTGGCTGATGCATTCGACGAGGATTCCCTCAAGAGCTTGAAAGGAAAAACGGCGATCGGGCATACCCGCTATTCGACGACCGGATCGAGCAACAGCAAAAATATCCAGCCTTTTCTTGTGACGCACCGCAACCGTCCCATGGCCGTGGCCCATAACGGGAATTTGACCAACACGGAAGAGCTTTACCGGGAACTTGAGGGCGAAGGGTCGATCTTTCAAACGACGATGGACTCCGAGATCGTCGTCCATCTTTTGGCAAAGGCCCGCAACGGGAACATGAAAAAGTGGTTTATCGAGGTGTTATCGCAGCTCAAAGGGGCGTTCTCTCTTGTTTTCCTCGTCGAGGATGTGCTGGTGGGGGCGCGGGACCCGCAAGGGTTCCGGCCGCTTTGCCTGGGGAAGATCGACCAGAGCTATATTTTGGCCAGCGAGAGCTGCGCGCTGGACCTGATCCATGCGGAGTTTATCCGCGAGATCGATCCCGGAGAGATCGTTTTTATCAAAAACAACAAGATCGAATCCGCGTATTTGCCGGGATGGAAAAAAGCAAAAAAAGCGCACTGCATTTTTGAGAACATTTATTTTGCCCGGCCGGACAGCAATATTTTTAATGAAAATATTTATCAGGTGCGCAAGCGGCTTGGGCGGCAATTAGCCAAAGAGCATCCTGTTAAGGCGGATTTCGCGATGTCTATCCCGGACTCTGGGAATTACGCGGCGATCGGTTATGCCCAAGAGCTGGACCTTCCTTTTGAAGTCGGCATTATCCGCAATCATTATATTGGCCGGACCTTTATCCAGCCGTCGCAGTTTCTGAGGGATTTCCGGGTGAGGGTGAAATTGAATCCGATTAAAAATGTTTTGAAAGGTAAAAAGATCGTCGTTATTGAGGATTCGATCGTGCGCGGGACGACATCCAGGGGGCGCATCGAAGATCTCAAACGGGCCGGCGCCAAAGAGATCCATATGCGCATCAGCTGCCCGCCGATCAAATTCCCCTGCTTCTACGGGATCGATTTTCCGAGCAAGAAAGAGCTGATCGCCTCTTCAAAATCGGTCAGGGAAACCGCCAGGTTCATCAAGGTCGACTCGCTGGCCTACTTGAGCCTGAAGGGGATGCTTTCGGTCATGAAAAATTCAGGAAATTATTGCGATGCATGCTTCACGGGGAAGTATCCCGTCCCAATTCCAACGAACACAAGTAAATATCTTTTAGAAGGGGCTTAAGCCTATGGAAAAATTCATTTTTGTGACAGGAGGGGTTGTTTCGAGTTTGGGCAAAGGCATTGCCGCGGCGTCGATCGGAAAACTTCTGGAGACGCGGGGCCTGACAACGACAATTATCAAGTGCGATCCGTACCTTAATGTGGATCCCGGGACCATGAGCCCGTTCCAGCACGGCGAGGTTTACGTGACGGATGACGGCGCCGAGACCGACCTGGATCTGGGGCATTATGAGCGTTTTACCAACGCCCGGCTGACGAAAGACAGCAATATTACAACGGGAAAAGTGTATTACAATGTGATCACCAAAGAACGCCGCGGGGATTATTTGGGGAAAACGGTCCAGATCATTCCGCACATTACCGACGAGATCAAAAGGGGGATCAAAAAAGTCGCGCACGACTCGGAAGTCGACGTCACGATTGTGGAGATCGGGGGCACGGTGGGCGATATTGAGAGCTTGCCGTTTCTGGAGGCGATCCGACAGCTGCGCTGGGAAATGGGCGAACACCATGCGCTGAATATCCATGTGACGCTCCTGCCGTACATTAAATCCGCCGGCGAGCAGAAAACAAAACCGACGCAGCACAGCGTCGGGCGCCTGAGAGAGATTGGCATTACGCCGGACATCTTGTTGTGCCGAACGGAAAAACCGATCAGCAAGGAACAGAGGGACAAGATCGCGCTGTTTTGTAACGTTGACCGGGAAGCCGTCATCGAAGCGGCCGACGTGAAACACATTTACGAAGTCCCGCTCTCTTTCAAAAAAGAAAGACTGGATGACTTGATCTTGCATAAGCTGAACATCAAGAAAGAGGACAAGGACCTAGAGAAATGGAAAGAATTGGTCGTCAAAAGGCTAAAGAATCCTGAAAAAGAAGTTCAGGTATGTGTCGTCGGGAAATACATTGCGCTGCAAGATGCCTATAAATCGATTTATGAGGCTCTGGCCCACGGCGGGATCGAAAACAACGCCAGAGTAAATATTGTGAAGATCGATTCGGAAGATTTAGAGAAAGAAACAGTCGGCAAGTATCTGAGCGGGGCCGATGGGATCCTGATCCCCGGCGGGTTCGGAGATCGGGGCATTGAGGGGAAAATCCGGGCCGTCCAATATGCCCGCGAGAACAAGATCCCGTTCTTCGGCATTTGTTTGGGGATGCAAGTCGCGACGATCGAGTTCGGCCGGAACGTGTGTGGCTTGAAGGGCGTGAATTCGACGGAATTCGACAAGGACGCAAAAAATCCCGTTATTGCCTTGTTGGAAGAGCAAAAAAGTGTTAAAAATCTAGGTGCGTCCATGCGGCTGGGGGCGTTTCCTTGCAAGCTCGCGAAACACTCTCTGAGCTTTAAAGCGTATAAAAAGGAGAATATTTCCGAGCGGCATCGGCACCGATATGAATTTAACAATGACTACAAGATGCCTTTTGAAAAAAAGGGGATCGAGTTTGTGGGCTTGAACGTCGACAAAGGATTGGTCGAGATCATCGAGCTTAAGGGGCATCCTTGGTTTGTCGCTTGCCAGTTCCATCCGGAATTTAAGTCCAAGCCCGATGCAGCGCATCCTTTGTTCCGGGATTTTGTCGGGGCGGCGTTAAAGAAAAAGAGCAGCAAATAGATTTTAAAAGAACACCGTGCGCGGGTGGCGGAATTGGTAGACGCACTACTTTGAGGGGGTAGCGGTCGCAAGGCCATGAGAGTTCAAGTCTCTCCCCGCGCACCATACTTTTTTTCAACAAAATTTTATTCAGATAAAAAAGTATAATCCCAGGCGCCCATCGGAAAGAACAAAGGCGCGTGGGAGCGGAAGTGTGTAGACGGAGAGTTTCCTGAACCGCGAAAAGTTAAAGGAAAAGGCGGTTCAGGACTAGCTCCTCGGGTGGAGTTGGTCCGAGGCCTCGGGGCTTGCAAGTCTTTCCCCGCGCACCAGTTTTAAGAGGCGGCCATGAAGAAAAATATTAAGGTCAGCGCGAGCATCCTTTGCGCAGATTTCACGAGACTCGGCGAAGAGATCCGCAAATGCGAAGACGCCGGCGTGGATGTTCTTCACATTGACGTTATGGACGGGCATTTTGTCCCGAACCTCACGATCGGCAAGATCATCGTCGAGGCCATCCGGCCGCTGACGAAGCTTCCTATTGAATCTCACCTGATGATTGAGAGCCCGTGGAGATATATCGATGATTTTATCTCGGCGGGATCGGATATCATCGGTCTGCACGCGGAGTGCTACGGCCCGCGGAGGGCAACGTGCAAAGGTCCCGATCAATACCCTAAAGAAGTTGATGCGATCGATGCGAAAAAAGCGCGCGGGGATATCCAAAGGATCAAGAACAAGGGGAAGAAAGCCTATATGGTCCTGAATCCCGGGACCCCGATGTGCCTGGGAGACCTTTTGGGCGATCTCGACGGCGTGCTGGTCATGTCCGTTCATCCCGGATTCGCCAAGCAAAAATTCATGCCGGAAGTCCTTCCCAAGATCGAAGAATTGGCCCAAACATTCCAAGGTGAAATCGCGATCGATGGAGGCATTAACCGGGAGACGGCTCCGCAGGCCGTCGCAGCCGGAGCGAACGTCCTGGCTACGGCCAGCTATTTCTTCGGAGCGCCGGATCTGAAAGAAGCCGTGCGCTATCTCAAATCATTGAGATAAGCCTGATTTTCTTTGAAAGAGCTTTCGGCCATGCTATATTTAGGATAGAGGAAGGGGCGGGAAAGCTCTTAACCCGACAGAAGGGGATAGTGGCGATGCTAAAAAACAAAAAAGGTCAGACCGCGATTGAATACATGCTGCTTTTGACGACTGTGGTAGCTATTGTTCTGATCGGATTCCGAAAATATCTTCCTGAAATAAACGAGGCCTCGAATATTTATTACAACCGCGTTGTTCCGGGGATCTTAGGAGCGCCGCCGCGCTGCGGAGATGACTGCTGCGATGAATTTGAAGCCCTGGATGGCGGGAGCCGATGCCCGACGGATTGCTTCAGCAAGCCCATGTGCTCGTAACGCGAGAAATAAAAGTCTTATCCCTGCCGTTTATCCCTCACGAAATTGCTTCCCTCGATACTTTTGGCGTATTTCTTTAGTTCGGCCCCGATCTCGCTGATTTGTGCGACGTGTGTTATGGTGTGCGCAGCGTTGCTAACGACGCCGATGGAAACAGACAAAAGCCCGAAACGTTGTTCTTTGCCCTGCCGGTCTTTCCCGCAGATGTATCCTGCCGCGTAATCTTTTTTATTGTAGAACGACGGCACTTTTTTATCAAAATCCTCGATGATCTTTTGGCAGGCCCCGTCGATCAGCCGATCATCCATGATGAAAATAAAATCGTCGCCGCCAATGTGGCCGACAAACGCATTCGGCCCGCCGACCTCCCGGACAAATTTAATAAGGGTGCGCGCCAATTCGCGGATCACCTCATCGCCTTTTTCAAACCCGTAAACGTCATTATAGACCTTAAACTTGTCCAGGTCGGCATATCCGACGGAAAAAGTTTCTTTTGTGTCAATGCGCTTCTGGAACTCTTCCATGATGGACGTATTTCCCGGAAGATGGGTCAGAGGGTTCGCATCGAGGCTGCTTTCGGTGCGCTTTAAGATCATCTTGATCCTGGCGATCAGCTCGTTGGGGTCGAAGGGCTTGACGATATAATCGTCCGCGCCGGCCTCAATGCCGCCGATACGGTCATGCACTTCGCCTTTTCCGGTCAGCATGATGACGGGGATATGGCGCAGAAGGATGTCTTTTTTGAGCGCCTTGCAGAATTCCCGCCCGTTCATGACCGGCATCATGTAATCGCAGATGATCAGGTCCGGGGTTTTCTGCTGGAGCATCTGCAGGCCTTCAGCGCCGTTATGGGCCTGAAGAATTTCGTATTGTTCCGATAATGTCAACTCCAAGACATCCAAGATGTCCGGGTCATCGTCGATCGTTAGGATTCTTTCTTTTCTTATCATAAGATTGCCTCAGGTATAGGAGAAACAGCCTTCGTCTAAGGTTGCTGCACCGGTAACGTAAAATGAAATGTCGTTCCTTCGTTCACTTTGCTGGTGACCCAGACCCTTCCTTTGTGCGCCTCCACGATCTTTTTGGCCAAAGAAAGCCCCAGCCCAGTTCCTTTCACATTTTGGTTGATCTGATTATCGACCCGGTAGAATTCGCTGAACAGACGCGCGAGATCGTTCTCGGAGATTCCGATGCCGGTATCGGAAACCTCGACAGTCACAATATTATCGTTTAAATGCGCGCGCACCGCGATGGTTCCGTTTGCCGGAGTGAATTTGATCGCGTTATTGATCAGATTGATAAAAATGCGCTCCGCCTGGCTGCTGTCCAGCATCAGCTCCGGAACGGCCGGATCAATCTGCATGACCCAATGGATGCCCTTGTCTTTCAGTTGAGGGGTCAGCAGGTCATGAACACTTTCGACCATGCTTGCGAGGTTGCATTTGCTCAATTTCATCTCGACGCGCCCCGATTCGATCCTTGAGATGTCGAGCAGATCGTTGATCAGCTTCACCAAATTGTCGGAGTGGGAGTTGATCTTGCTGAGACGGGCCTTGACCTCGTCCGGAACATTGCCTAATTTTCCGGCCATTAAAATGGAAGCATAGCCTTTGATGGAGGTCAGGGGCGTGCGCAGCTCATGCGAAACAGCGGAAATAAATTCAGATTTGGTCTTGCTGACATCCTGGACGTTTTTAAGGGCCGATTGCAGTTCGTTGGTCCGGTCCTGGATCTTCGCTTCCAGGATCTGGCGGGAACGGAATACTTGCTCGAAGAGGCGGGCATTTTCCAGGGCCTGCCCGATTTGGCTGGCCAGGATAGAGATCAGTTCCTCATCGCCCTGG
>JAKQAH010000030.1 GCA_029568545.1 Candidatus Omnitrophota bacterium | reverse complement strand
AGTTTTGTGCCAAATCTGGTAGGATCACACTATGTCAAGAACAGGAAAAGTCCCAATTGATGTTCCAAAGGAAGTTAAGGTCAATATTCAGGCCAGCAAGGTGCACATGGAGGGGCCGAAGGGAAAATTAGATCTTGATATTCCTGCGGGCGTCGATGTTGCTCTTAAAGATGATAAGTTAACGGTCACGCGCCTTTCTGACGCCAAGCAGGACCTCGCGAATCACGGAACAGTCCGGGCTCATCTGGCGAATATGATTGTAGGCGTAACGCGCGGGCATAAAAAAGATCTTGAAATCCAAGGGATCGGATTCCAGGCTCAGTTGCAGGGCAAAAAGATCGTTTTTAATCTGGGGTTTAGCCATCCCGTCGAATTTGACGTGCCGGACTCGATTAAAGCGACGGTTGCTAATCAGACATCCATCACGCTCGAAGGGCCGGATAATATGATTGTCGGTCAAACTGCTGCAAAAATCCGCGATTTAAAACGGGTTGAGCCTTATAAGGGAAAAGGCATACGATATGTCGGAGAGTATGTCCGTCGAAAACAAGGAAAATCAGTAACAAAATAAGAAAATGATTAATTCGAGAGATAAAGAACTGAAACGGGTTGGCCGCCATGAGCGGATTCGCAAGAAGGTTGTTGGGACGGGTGAACAGCCACGGATGTGTGTTCACAGAAGTTTAGCCAATCTTTATGTGCAATTAGTTGACGATACCAAAGGAAAAGTTTTATTCGGGATGTCAACGCGCGCAAAAGATATATCCGGAAAGATCAAAAGCGGCGGAAATATAACTGCGGCGGCCCTATTGGGAGAGGCCTTTGCGGCCGAAGCCAAGAAAAAAGGCATTAAAAAAGTTTGTTTTGACCGCGGCGGATATCTTTATCATGGCCGTGTCAAAGCGTTTGCTGAGGGTGCCCGAAAAGGCGGAATGGAGTTCTAACGATTATGGTTATGAAGAAACGAAATAAAGAACAGTCTGCAGGCATCGAAAAATTAAAGAGCAAAGATCCTTCTCGGCAAGTTCCGGAAGAAGAGATAAGCATTTCCGAAGTTGAAACGCCTCTTGTGGAAAAGACCGTTTCGGAAATGATCGAAAAGGTCGTGTCGATTAATCGTATCACGAAAGTCACTAAGGGCGGCAAGAAATTATCCTTTAGCGCTTTGGTTGTTGTGGGAGATGCGCGGGGCAATGTCGGTTACAGTCTCGAGAAAGCGGCGGAGGTCTCGATTGCCATACGGAAATCCATCGCGACGGCAAAAAAGAACATGATTAAAGTCCCGATGAAGGGAACAACTATTTCCCATGAAATTGTCGGTCGTTGCAGCGGATCCAGGGTTTTGTTAAAGCCCGCTTCCGAAGGGACCGGGGTTATTGCGGCGGGACCGGTGCGTGCGGTATGCGATGGTGCTGGGATCCGCAACATCCTTACCAAGTGCCATCGATCAAACAATCCGATCAATGTTGTCAAAGCAACGTTCGATGGTCTGACTCGCCTGAAAACAGCCGAGTTATTTAACAAACAATAAGCGAGAATCTAAAATGCAATTGCATGATTTGAAATCACCTGAAGGTTCGCGTAAACGGCGCAAGATTGTCGGCCGCGGCAAAGGATCGGGTCACGGGAAAACAAGTTGCCGGGGCATGAACGGTCAGAAGTCGCACAGCATAGGTCGCGTTACGGTGGCAGCTTCTCAGGGCGGTCAAACGCCTTTGATCCGCCGCCTTCCGAAAGTCGGTTTTCGAAGCAAAAGGCCGATCGTTAATCAGGTTGTGCCCCTGGAAAGTTTGAATAGATATCAGGACGGAACCGTGATTACGGCAGAGCTGCTCAAAGCTCAAGGTTTGATTAAGACCTTGAATAAGCCTTTTAAGATTTTGGGCGACGGGGAGATTAAGAAAACGCTTGTGATCCGGGCTAAGAGCGTTTCCCATATCGCTAGAGAGAAGATCCTCAAGGCCGGGGGAAAGATAGAGCCGGTTGTTGTCAAATCTAGCAAAGACGAAAATTCCGCGAAAGAGTAATGATAGGCGCATTTGTTAATTGTTTTAAAATCCCGGAGTTGAAGAAAAAAATATTTTTCACTTTAGGGATCATTGCCGCGTATCGCGTAGGATGTTTTATTCCCACCCCCGGCGTTAACGGCGCCGTCTTGGGGGAATATTTTCAGCGGATGACCTCATCGGCAAGCGGAAGCATCTTCGGCGTTATGAATATGTTTTCCGGCGGGGCGCTTGAAAAAGCCACGGTTTTTGCATTAGGTATCATGCCGTACATTTCAAGCTCGATCATTTTGCAACTTTTGACGGCCGTTATTCCGGCGCTCGAAAAAATTGCCAAAGAAGGGCAGGCCGGGTATCACAAGATCAATCAATATACGCGCTATGGGACATTGGTTTTAGCGCTGGTGCAGTCATTTTTTATCGCTCTTTGGCTTGAAGATAAATCTGGGACGGTTTTTGGCGGGTTACAAGTTGTTAATAATCCCGGCTGGGCATTCCGCATTTTGACGGTCCTGACGCTTTCCGGGGGGACGCTTCTTCTGATGTGGTTAGGAGAGCAGATTCAGGAGCGGGGCATCGGTAACGGTATTTCGCTCATTATCACGGCGGGGATTATTTCGGCCGCTCCTGCGGCGCTTCAGAATTTGGTGCAATTGATGTCGCCTTCCGCCAGCGGGGGGAGTCAGTTGCAACCCTTGACGCTTTTGATCATGCTCTGTTTTCTGGTAGGCGTTGTTATCGCTATTACGTTGATTACCCAAGCGCAACGCAAGATCCCTGTTCAATATGCGCGTCGGATCGTCGGAAGAAAAGTTTATGGGGGCCAGAACACATATATTCCATTAAAGGTTGACACCTCGGGTGTTATCGCGATCATTTTTGCGCAGTCGATCATTCTTTTCCCCGCGACCTTAGCAAGCTTTATCCCCAACCAAGGATTCCAGGCGTTGGCGAGCATCTTCACTCGGGGCGGATTTTGGTATTATATGGTCTATGGACTTTTGATCGTCTTCTTCTGTTATTTTTACACAGCGATCGTTTTTAATCCGATTGATGTGGCGGAAAACATGAAAAAGCACGGAGGTTTTGTTCCGGGAGTTCGTCCCGGCACACAAACGGCCGATTATCTTGATTTTGTCATGACCCGCATTACGCTCGCAGGGGCGTTATTTATCATGTGCATCGCTGTCATGCCGGATGCGATCATGGCGTCGTTTCGGGTTCCTTATTTGGTTGCGTCCTTTTTCGGCGGGACCGGCGTTTTGATTACTGTGGGGGTTATGCTCGACACGATGAAGCAGATTGAATCTCATCTTTTGATGCGGCATTATGACGGGTTTATGAAATCGGGCCAAATGAAGGGGCGCCGATGAGATTAGTATTGCTGGGGCCGCCCGGTGCGGGGAAAGGAACATTAGCCGCTTTTCTTCATAAAGAGTTGGATATTGCTCATGTTTCGACCGGAGATATTCTTCGTGAAGAAATGAAGAATAATACTCCGCTTGGACAGGAAGTAAAACAATATGTTGAAAGCGGCGGTCTTGTCCCGGATAAAGTTGTCATCAAGCTCATTGAAAATAAGTTTTCCGGCGGCATTGTGAAAAAGGGATATATGCTCGACGGTTTTCCGCGCACCGAAGTGCAGGCGAAAGATTTGGATGCGATCTTACAGAAGCTGAATGTGCCGATTGACTGTGTCGTATATCTTAAGGCTTCGCTTCCGGTTGTGATCAAAAGGCTGACGGGACGGCGCATATGCCGTACATGCGGCGCGATTTTCCATATGACGAACAATCCCCCGAAAAAGGACGGGATTTGTGATGTCTGTGGAGGCGCCACATATCAGCGGCCGGATGACAAGGAAGAAACGATTAAAACGCGCATGAACGTTTATCTGGAAAGCACGAAACCAGTCGTTGATTATTACGAAGCGCAGGGGAAACTGAAGAAGCTTGATGCGGACAAAGATTCTCGCGCGGTTCAAGAGGATCTGATGAAAATTTTTCATGACGCCCGATACCTCCATAAGCATTAAGACGCCTGAAGAACTTCAGGTTTTGCGGAAGGCCGGAAACATTCTGGCGTCGATTGTCAATGAAGTCAAGTGCTCTTTAAAATCTGGTGTGACGACACGAGAGGTTGATCAAAAGGCCGAGGAGCTTATTCGGAAACATAAAGTTCTTCCGGCTTTCAAAGGGTACCGCGGGTTTCCCGCATGTGTTTGCCTCTCCGTCAATGAGGAAGTCGTTCACGGTATTCCCGGGGACCGTATCCTGAAAGAAGGCGATATTGTTAGCCTTGATGTCGGGATTGTTTACAAGAGATATTATTCTGATACGGCTGTTACGATCGGTATCGGAAAGATCGATCCTATTTTGCAGAAACTCATGGATGTTACATCCGAATCTCTGTATGAGGGGATCAATAAGGCGCGCGTGAATAATCACCTTTCGGATATCTCGCATGCGATTCAGGAATATGTGGAGCAGAATCATTTTTCAGTTGTGCGAGAATTTGTCGGACATGGGATCGGCAAGCGGCTGCATGAGGATCCGGAGATCCCGAATTTTGGCTCGCCGCACCAAGGGCCAGTCTTGAAAGCAGGGATGGTTTTCGCGATCGAGCCGATGGTAAATATGGGGCGCAGCCCGACGCGGATTCTGGGTGATGGCTGGACCGTTGTGACGCAGGACGGCAAGCCGTCGGCTCATTTTGAGCATACAATCGCTATCGGGAACAACGGGCCTGAGATTTTTACAAAATAAGACGATTATGGCCAAAGAAGAACTGATTGAAGTCGAGGGAACGATTAAAGAGGCATTGCCTAATGCGATGTTTCGCGTCGAGCTGGAAAACGGGCATATCGTTCTGGCCCACATATCGGGAAAGATCCGAAAACATTTTATCCGGATCCTTCCGGGGGATCTTGTTAAAGTTGAACTTTCGCCCTATGATTTATCGCGCGGGCGGATAACATACAGGAATAAATAATATGAGAGTGAAAGCATCGGTGAAAAGATTGTGCGGGAATTGTAAGATCGTGCGGCGCAACAGGGTCGTGCGTGTTATCTGTACTAACCCAAAACACAAACAAAGACAAGGGTAAGAAGTATGCCAAGAATTTTAGGGGTGGATGTTCCAAAGGAAAAAAGGATCGAAGCGTCCTTGTGCTATATTTACGGCGTCGGTCTGACGCGAAGCCGCGAGATCCTAAAAAAAGCCAACATCGATTGCAGCCGCCGGGCCAAAGATCTTTCGGATGAGGAGATTGCACGGCTCACGACGATCATTCAAAGCAATTACATCACGGAAGGGGATCTTCGGCGCGAAGTCAGCGAGAATATCAAGAGGCATGTTTCGATCGGGACCTACCGAGGATTCCGCCACCGCAAGGGTTTGCCGGTTCGCGGGCAGAGGACGAGGACGAACGCCCGCACGCGCAAAGGGAAAAAATCTAATGTCGGCGTTCACATCATAAAAGAACCAGCATCATAAAGGATTTTCCATGGATACCAATAATACCGCTCCTGTCGCTGCAAAGAAAAAAGATAAAGCCAAGAAGAAAATGCTCAAGGGGATCACCTCAGGGATTGCGCACATCAAGGCGACGTTCAACAACACAGTGATCACCATTACGGATGTGCAGGGCAATGTCATTACATGGTCCACGCCGGGCGTTGTTGGTTTTAGCGGATCGAAGAAATCCACACCTTTTGCGGCTCAGGTAGCTTCGACGGACGCAGCGCGACGGGCCAAAGATTTGGGGCTTAAAACGGTGGATGTTGTTGTGCGGGGACCAGGTTCAGGGAGAGAGTCGGCCATCCGGGCTTTGCAGGCTGCTGGCCTTATGGTCATGTCGATCAAAGATATCACGCCATTGCCTCATAATGGTTGCCGTCCAAGGAAGAAACGCAGGGTATAATCGAGGAGACAAAGGATTATGGGAAAATATATTGGGTCACGATGCCGGTTGTGCCGAAGGGAAGGAGAA
>JAKQAH010000021.1 GCA_029568545.1 Candidatus Omnitrophota bacterium | reverse complement strand
TGGCCGTAGGGCTCATGTGGAGAAACATAGTATTACTTGACTCAACCTCTGGACGAATATTAAGAATACTAGATCAAGGAATTGATGAGTTTAATTACGATATAACTTTCTCAAATGATGGCAAAATGCTTATTACAGCTGGTGGAAACGGAATCATTCGTATCTGGGGGATTCCTTAAAAATTGTTGCATGAGGGCTTGAAACATATGAATCTTGGACGCTATAATGTACTCGAAGAACTTGGCAGGGGCAGTTTTGGGATCGTCTATAAAGCGGAAGACCAGGCGCTTGATCGTGTCGTTGCGCTCAAGGTGCTCCACAATCAGCTTACGGTCGATCCGGGTTTCATTGGCAGATTTGAACAGGAAGCCAAGCTCGCCGCCCGGCTCGACCACCCCAATTTGGTCCCGATTTATGATCTCGGTCAGATTGATGGGCTCTTCTTCATCGCCATGGGGCTTATGGCGGGCGGATCGCTCAAGGATCGCCTCAAAAAAGAAGGGGCTTTTGGCTCTGAGAAGGCACGGGATGTTTTTTCTCAGATCCTGCAGGGCGTTCAGGTCATTCATGAGAACAATATCATTCATCGCGACCTCAAGCCAGGCAACATCCTCTTCGACCAATATGGCATCGCCCGCATCAGCGACCTTGGATTTGCCAAAGCCTTGCACAGTGACGCCAGCACTTCTCTTAGCATGAGCGGCGGGATGATCGGCACGCCCGCCTACATGGCGCCGGAGATCTGGGAGGGAAAACCCGCCGGTCCGGCATCGGATATTTACAGCCTTGGCTGCGTCCTCTATGAGATTTTGACCGGGAAGGTCCTGTTTGATGGCGAAAGCGCCGCTGAAGTCATGACCAAGCACATCATTCATGGACCCAAACTGGAAACAAGAGCGCTGCCTCTGTTTTGGAAGAATATCCTCGGACAGTGCCTTGCCCAAAAAGCCCAAAACCGCTACCTGTCCGTCCGTGAATTTTTAGACGATCTGAAGAACAATAAATCCATCACGGTTGCCGCAGAAAATTCAAGCGAGCCCTTGCCGGAAGAAACCGCATCTCCAGGCGAAGGCGGTCTGATCGAAGAGCGCAAGGAATGCCAGCCTGTAGACCATAAGGAAGCCGGGTCTGATCTGAACGCCTCAGGTGGAAAAACCATCGCGGAAGAAGATATGCTTATGTCAGAGCCTCAGATTAGCGATGATCTTAAGCTTAACAGTAAAACATCAGAGTCAAAGTCGCGGGTGGACCTTTCCGCCATTATCGATGCCCCCCTGAGACCGGAGGAAGGAAAAAAGTCCGGTCGGATCGATAAGCCTTGGTTGTTTCCCCTTCTGATCTTTCTTGGGCTGGTAATGATCGCGATTATCCCGAGCTTGGTTGACAGTTTCTCGCCGGTTGAACCAACG
>JAKQAH010000016.1 GCA_029568545.1 Candidatus Omnitrophota bacterium | reverse complement strand
TGGAAAACATTCTCGTCGTCAACGTTAACTGGATCGGGGATGTGATTTTTTCGTCCCCCATTTTCAAAGCGTTGAAGGAGGCCTATCCGCACGCCAGGATCTGCTGTCTTGCGGTACCGCGCGTTTACGAGGTTCTGGAGTCCGTTCCGTTTGTCGATGAGATCATCGTTTATGACGAAAAGGGGCGCCATTGGGGGTTTTTCGCTAAAATAAAATTGGTTTTGAGCCTGCGTCGCCATCGGTTTGATGGGGCCTTTCTCCTGCACCGATCATGGACGCGTGCATTTTTGGTCTGGCTGGCCGGTATTCCGCGACGCGTCGGATATGATGCCAAGAACCGCGGGAAGCTATTAACCCATGAAGTGGAACCTCTCGAGGGGCTGGTTCACCGATGCGATTATTATTTGAATGTGATTGAATCGTTCGGCATTGCGGTCGCGGACCGCCAAACCCGTTTGAAAGTCGCGCCGGAAGCCGAAAAAAGCATGAAAGAAATGCTGGAATCCGAAGGCGTCCGTGAGGATAACTATGTTGTTGTTATCAATCCGGGCGGAAATTGGGATTTAAAACGCTGGCCGCCGAAAAATTTTTTAAGTCTGATCAACAGCCTTTGCGCTTTCCGGGGAGTGCGGGTGGTTATTTCGGGGGCGCCAAAAGATTCCGAACTGTTTAAAAAAAATATTCATGCCGAAATCGGACCGGTCATTCATCTCGCCGGGAAGACGAACTTAAAGCAGATGATCGCCTTGATGAAACGTGCCGATCTGGTCATTTCCGCGGATTCGGGCCCGCTGCACATCGCTAACAGCCTCGGCACGGAAGTCATTGCTTTGTTCGGCCCGACCAGGCCGGAAATTACCGGCCCGCGCGGTCCCGGGCGGGTGCATATTCTCCAGCACGATGTCGGATGCAATCGGGAGGCATGCTATCATTTGACGTGCCCGGACAATGTTTGCATGCAGTCAATCATGGCCGCAGAGGTTCTAGAAATCGTTAAACAGATCAGGCAACCATAAGATCCATATCATTTTGCCAAACAATATCTACGACGTGGCCTTATGTTTCCTGGCATTAATGCTCTGCCGAAAGATTTTGAGTCTGCAAAGTCTTTCGTTTTCTGAAACGGCGGCTCGATTGGAATTCTGATTCTTGTTAGCGAACGGCCGGTGAGGAACATCGCATCAAAACTATTTTTGTTGGTAATGGCGCGGACCGGGATATTGCGCAGAGAATCGGTCTTTGCGGGTGCGCGCAGCTCATTGATGAAAGCAATACGGTGATTATGATGGAAAAATTCGAAAACATCCTGATCGTTCGCACAGATCGCATCGGAGATGTCGTTTTGACGATGCCGTCGGTCAAGGCGCTTCGGGAGGCTTATCCGCAAGCCCGGATATCGATCTTGGTGGCTCCGGCAACCCGGGACCTCGTGGATGGGAATATTTGCCTTGATGAGGTCCTTGTTGATGATCGCCGAAGAGAGCATAAAGGGTTAACGGGATTCCTGCGATTGGTTGCCATGATTCGACGGAAGCGATTTGATTGCGCTCTTGTCTTGCATACGAAAAAACGGACGAATCTCACATGTTTTCTTGCCGGGGTTCCTGTCCGGATCGGCTATAAAAACAATAAGTTCGGATTTCTTCTCACGCGCCCAATTGCCGATACGCGCCAAAAAGGGGAGAAGCACGAGGCCCAATATTGCCTCGATGTTCTTAAAGAGATCGGTGTAATATCGCATGATCTGGATATCGATCTGCCCGTCAAGGAAGACGCTGTGCGCTGGGCTGAGCGTGTTCTCATCGAACATCATGTTGCAGAGTCTGACCGGTTGGTGGCGATCCATCCCGGAGCCAGCGATCCGGCCAAGCAGTGGCCGGAAAGCCGGTTTCTTGATTTATCGAATCGTTTGGTAGAAAAATACCGGGCCAAAATTATCATGATCGGCGCGACAGATATCAAAGAGATTTCGGGAACGATCGTTTCCGGTGTGAAAGGGGACGTGATTGATTTGACGGGCCGGACAACGGTCGGCCAGTTGGCGGCCGTTTTGATGCGTTGCGGTCTGCTTGTTTCCAACGATTCCGGCCCTGTTCATGTAGCCGCAGGGGTCGGGACGCCGGTTGTTTCGATTTTTACCCGTAATCAGCCGGGGATCAATCCTGAGCGCTGGAGGCCTCTTGGGGAGAACGCCCGGGTTGTGAGCGTCTGCCCTTCCCAAAGCAGCGGGATTTCGTTCAAAAAGGCCCAAAAACCGGATACGGAATATTTGGAACTTATTACAACGGAAGCGGTTTTAGAAGCTGTTGACTCCCTCTATAAACTATGTTAGAATCAGCATTCGTTTGAGCCGGAATTTCGTAAAATATTAGTCTTACTTAAGATGTTAATATCGCGAAAGTTACATGCCTCAAAATGGATAGTTACCAACGGATTCTTTCAAAATTTGCAAGAAAAAACATCCTTGTCATCGGGGATGTGATCTTGGATCAATATATCCAAGGAAGTGTTTCCCGCATTTCTCCCGAAGCTCCGGTCCCGGTTGTTGTTGAGAAAAAATCCTTTTATACCCCTGGCGGCGCTGCCAATGTGGCCAATAATCTCCGCGGTTTGGGCGCGCGCGTTACGATTGTCGGACGGATCGGCAATGATCAAGAGGGCCGCATTCTTAAAAGCAAGCTCAGCAAAGAAGGCGTGAATGTCCAGGGCCTTTTGATCGATCGGAAGCTGCCGACAATCTGCAAGACGCGGGTGATCGCTCAGAATCAGCAGATCGTCCGTATTGACCGCGAAAAAACATCCCATCCTGGAAGCCAGGAGATCCCTCCAAGAATGTTCCGTTTTATCAAAAATGCCATCGGGCGTTTTCATGCGGTTATTTTATCGGATTACGGCAAAGGCTTGATCACGCCGGAACTGGTTAATTTTGTGCGAGCCCAAGCGTTGGCCAAGAAGAAGATTATCATCGTTGATCCCAAAGTCGAGCACTTTGCTTATTATCGGAACGTGACCGCGATCACGCCGAATTTAAAGGAGGCGGAAAACGCGATCCGCAATATTAAGATCACGTCAAAAGCGGGCGCACAGCTCGAGATCCATAGCGATAAACTTACAAACGATCAGGATATCAATCGGGCGGGCGAGGAGCTTCGAAGGTATCTGGAGCTGGACGCCCTGCTGACAACGCTCGGGGAGCGAGGCATGAGATTGTTTGAAAAAGGGAAAACGCCTGTTTTGATCAAAACGGTCGCGCAGGAAGTTTATGATGTTTCAGGGGCCGGCGACGCCGTCATTTCGACGTTTACCTTGAGCCTTGCCGCGGGCGCGAACAAGAGGCATGCGGCGGAAATCGCGAATTTTGCGGGTGGCATTGTCGTGGGAAAGATCGGCGCTGTCGCCGTGACAAAAGAGGAGCTGGCCAAGGCCATAAAGGACCATCATTCATGAAGATCGTCGGTGTTATACCGGCCCGCTGGGCCTCTACGCGTTTTGAAGGCAAGATTTTGGCGATGATCCACGGCAAGCCCATGGTTCAGCATGTGTGGGAGAGGGCGCGCGAAAGCAAGATATTAAACGATCTGTTCATTGCGTGCGATGACGATCGGATTGCCGTAGCGGCCACTCAGTTCGGCGCCAAGACGATCATGACCTCCCGGGAGCACGCGTCCGGAACCGACCGGATCATCGAAGCGGTCCAATCGATTGATGGCGATATCATTGTCAATATCCAAGGCGATGAACCGCTGATCCGCCCCGAAGTCATCGATATGCTGGCGCAGGCCCTTGGGAACGATCCGTCCTGCTCGATGGCGACGGTCATCAAGAAGCTGACGACGAAAAAAGAGTTCAAGGACCCGAATGTGGTCAAGGTTGTGATTAACGGAGAGATGAATGCGCTTTATTTTTCGCGGGCGCCCATTCCGCACGACAGGGATCACAATGAAGAGGCGGTCTATTACAAGCATTTAGGCATCTATGCCTATCGGCGAGATTTTCTCCTTTCGTATAAAAGCCTGCCGAAATCAAATTTGGAAAAAACAGAAAAGCTCGAGCAGCTGAGGGCCCTGGAGTTCGGATACAAGATCAAGACGGTCGTGACGGAAGTCGATACGATCGGCGTCGATACCCCGGAAGATTTGGCGCGCGTCGAGAAAATATTGTCAAAAGGGGCGGTCTAATGGGCAGGCCTATTACAATCGGAAATGTCAAGATCGGCGGCAAGGCGCCGCTGGTCCTAATCGCGGGGCCATGCGTTATTGAAAATCGACTGTTAGTTTTAAAGACGGCTTCGGCGATCAAGAGGATCGCCGCAAAACTTAAAATCCCGTTTATTTTCAAGGCGAGCTACGATAAGGCCAATCGCACGTCGGTAAAATCCTTCCGAGGTCCCGGGTTAGATCAAGGATTGGAAATTTTAAAAGAAGTCAAAGCCCGGATCGGGGTCCCTGTGCTGAGCGATGTGCATTCTGTTTCGGAAGCAGAACAGGCAGCCCAAGTCTTGGACGTGCTGCAGATTCCGGCGTTTCTTTGCCGCCAGACAGATCTTCTGATCGCGGCGGGGAAGACCGGGAAGGTCGTCAATATCAAAAAAGGGCAATTTCTTGCTCCGGCGGATATCACAGAGGCCGTTAAGAAGATCGAATACGCCGGGAACCGGAAGATCCTTTTGACCGAACGGGGAACGAGTTTCGGGTACAATAATTTGGTAACGGATTTCCGGTCGCTGGCCATCATGGGCGAGACGGGGTATCCGGTCATTTTTGACGCGACCCACAGCGTTCAGCGGCCCGGCGGCTTAGGCGCCGTTTCCGGCGGGAATAGCGAATACATTCCGCTTCTGTCGCGCTGCGGCGTGGCCGCGGGGTGCGATGGGATTTTTATGGAAGTGCATCCCGATCCTTCCCAAGCCCTTTCGGATGGTCCGAATATGCTGCCTTTGAATCAACTGGAAAAACTTCTCATCGATTTAAAAGCGATTGATAAAATCGTGAAGCGGTAAAACGGAGCGTGGAATGACATTGCAAAAAGCCAGGGAAGTCATTGAAATTGAAGCGCAAGCGGTCAAAGACCTTGCCAAGAGGATTGACGCGAATTTTTCAAGAGCCGTCGACGCAATGGTCAAATGCAAGGGCCGCGTGATCGTCACGGGCATGGGAAAGACCGGGATTATCGGGCGCAAGATCGCGGCGACGCTTTCTTCGACGGGAACGCCAAGCTTATGGGTGCACAGCGCCGAAGCGGTCCACGGGGATCTCGGGCAGGTCACGAAAGGTGACGTGGTGATCGTTATTTCCAGCAGCGGCGAAAGTGACGAGATCAAGCGTTTGCTGCCGCTGGTCAAGAAAATCGGGTCCAAAATCATCGCGATCACCGGCAATATGCGGTCAACGTTAGCGCAATACAGCGATATTGTGTTGGATGTTTCCGTAAAAAAAGAAGGGTGCCCGCTGGGATTGGCTCCCATGGCATCAACAACGGCAACGCTTGTGATGGGCGATGCCTTGGCCGCCTGCTTGATTGTTCGCAGAAATTTCAAAAAAGAGAACTTTGCTTTTTATCATCCCGGAGGGGCGCTGGGGAGGCGCCTTCTGCTGAGAGTTGAGGATATCATGCGCCGCGGGGCGCAGTATCCTAAGGTCAAGAATACGATGCTCGTCAAGGATGTTTTATTGGCGATCACACACGCGCGTTGCGGTTCGGCCTGCGTGCTTGACAAACGGGGAAAATTTGTTGGGATTTTCACGGATGGGGATTTGCGGCGCCATCTGGAGACCGATGACCGTCTTCTCGGGCGGCAGGTTTCCATGGTCATGACGAAACACCCGACAACCATTTCTAAGGATAAATTGGCGGTGGAAGCGCTACAGATCCTGCAGGATAAAAAGATCGATGAGCTTCCGGTCGTCGATCAAAAGGGAAAGCTCATGGGGCTTTTGGATGTCCAGGATCTCCTCAAGGCAGGGCTGGTATGAACAAAAAAATCGCGGAAAAGATAAAAAAGATCAAGCTTTTGATCCTCGACGTTGACGGCATCCTGACGAACGGGGAGATCATTCTCGACGAAAAAGGCCGGGAAATAAAGATCTTTGATGTGCAGGACGGTTTTGGGATCGTCCTGTTCCAGCGCGCCGGATTCAAGACGGCCATCCTCTCGGCCAAGTCGGCGCCGGCCGTGACGGCAAGGGCTAAAGACCTTAAAATCGGCAAGGTTTGCCAAAATGCTTCCCCGAAAATCGTTGCCTATAAAAAGATTTTGCGCCATTTTAAGCTTACGGACGCGCAAGCATGTTTTATGGCCGACGATTTGACGGATATGGAAGTTCTCAGAAAAGTTGGCTTATCGGTGACCGTGCCCAATGCGGTGAACGAAGTTAAGCGCATAGCGGATTACATGACCAAACGGGAAGGCGGGCGGGGCGCTGTTCGTGAAGTCGTTGAGCTGATCTTAAAAGCCCAAAATAAATGGGCGGGGATACTGAAAGCCTATGTGGCGTAGAATTTTCGTATTCATTTTTGTAATGCTTTTTCTGCCTTGCCAGGCGCACGCTAACGAACCCGAGCAGAAGTTTAACGGATTCAACCTTCAAGGGTATGACAGCGATGGGCAAAAAGCCTGGAACGTGAACGGCGATACCGCGGATATCGTGGGCAGCGAGATCAAGCTTTCCAATGTTGATGCCAATACGTTCGGGGATCAGAAAATGAATGTGACGGCCAAGACCGGCGTTGTGGACCAGGTCAGCGGAAAAATGCATTTGCAAGACGATGTGGTCATCACGAGCGAAGACGGAAAAACCCTCACGACGGATTCGCTGTATTGGAACAGGAACGAGGACTTGGTTTCGACGGACGATGATGTGACCATTACCGACGAACGAATGATGGCGACGGGCAAAGGCATGAAAGCTCGCCCGGGACTGAAGACGACCGAGATCAAGGAGGACGTGACCGTGATGATCGAGACGGAGCCGGAGAAAAAAGACGCGAGTTCCACCGTCACCATCACCTCCGATGGGCCGATGATCATCGATCAGATGAAGTCTGTGGCAACATTCGAAGATAATGTGGTGGCGGTGCAAACGGACCGGACGCTCAAGGCTGACCGCATTGAGATCTATTTTGACCAGGAGATGAAAGGGGTCACGAGAATGGTTTGCTCCGGGAATGTTCAGATCGAGCAGGGAGAGAATAAGAGCTTTGCGGAAAAAGCGGTTTATAATGCCGGTGACAAAAAGCTCACGTTATCCGGCCGGCCCAAATTGATCCTCTTAACGGAAGGAGAAAGCCTCTTTGCAACTTCTGGAAACTAAAAATCTCGTAAAAACATACGGCCATCGGCGCGTTGTTGACGGCCTGAGCATCAGCGTGGGCCGCTCGGAGATCGTTGGGCTGCTGGGCCCTAACGGTGCGGGCAAGACCACGACATTTTATATGGCGGTGGGAATCATCAAGGCGAATTCCGGCCAGATCTTTTTCGATCAGGAGGACATCACCAAAAAATCGATCCATGACCGTTGCCATCTCGGAATGGGATATCTGGCGCAGGAAGCGTCGATCTTCCGCACGTTGACCGTTGAGGAGAACATTATGGCGATCCTTGAAACGCTGCAGATCAGTCCGCGCGAGCGTAAGCGCCGGCTGGAATCCCTCTTGGAGGAATTGAACATTGCGCATTTGGCCAAAAGCAAGGCCTATACCTTATCGGGAGGGGAGCGGCGCCGTTTGGAGATCACGCGTGCGCTGGTGACAAACCCGTCGTTCCTTTTGTTGGACGAGCCGTTCTCCGGGATCGACCCGATCGTTGTCGCGGAAGCTCAGGAGATCATCAAGGATCTAAAAGCCCGGGGCTTGGGTATTCTTTTGACGGATCACAATGTCCGCGAAACATTGGCGATCACGGATCGAGCGTATTTAATCGCCGACGGAAGGATCTTGATTTCCGGAACGGCGGAAGATCTGATCAACGATCCCGAGGCAAAAAAAATCTATTTAGGCGAACGCTTTAAGATGTAGATTCTTAAAGTGATACTACCATACGGAAGAGGAGTGAAACAGAATGAAAGTTGAAGTGAAAAAGGTTGATGCGGTCAAACGCGAACTGCGGTTTGTGATCCCCAAAGAGCGGGTTTCCCAGAAATTCAATGAGGTCTATACCGAGCTTGGAAAAGTTCTTAAGGTCAAGGGCTTCCGGCCGGGTAAAGTCCCACGCCAGATTCTTGAGGCGCAGCATAGCCATACGGCGCAAGAAGAGGTCTTTCAGAACTTGATCCCGGAAGTTTACCGTGAGGGGATCGTCCAGGAAAAACTGTCGCCGATTGACATGCCGGAAATCCACGATGTGAATTTCAAGGACGGCGTCATCACGTTCACGGCGAAATTGGATATCAAGCCCGAAGTCAAGATCGAGAATTATAAGGGCATCAAGGTCCAGCGCAAGAGCTCGACCGTGACCGAGGACGAGATCGATAAAACGCTGGAATATTTTAAGCAAGGCCAGGGCAAGGATAAAACAGTGGAGATGGACGATGCCTTTGCGCATGGGCTGGGCTATCCGAGCCTTGCCGAGTTCAGGAAATCGTTGGCGCGGCAGATGGAAATTGACAAGGACCGGCAGAACCGGTTTGATATTGAAAATCAGGTCATCGAGGAGCTTCTGAAGAAGGCAAAATTGGCCGTGCCCCAATCGCTGGTCCGACGGCAAATTGAACATCGCGTTGAAGAGGGCAAGAAAAAGCTCAAAGCGCAGGGGCTCTCGGCTGAAGACATCGCAAAAAAAGAGGATGAATTCCGAAAGCAGCTAAAAGATCCTGTCGAGAAAGACGTTAAAGTCTATCTGATCTTGGATAAGATCGCCGAGCTGGAAAACATCGGCGTTAAAGAAGGCGAGAATTTGCCGGCCAAGACAATTGAATTCTTATTAAAAGAGGCCCAATGGGAGGAGGCGAAATAAAATGGAACAAAAATCTCAGATACTAGTCCCGATGGTCGTTGAGAAAAGCACGCAAGGCGAGCGCGCCTACGATATTTATTCGCGCCTGCTCAAGGACCGGATCGTCTTTATCGGAACGGCGATCGATGATACCGTCGCGAACCTCATTATCGCGCAATTGCTTTTTCTTCAGAGCGAAGATGCCCATAAGGACATCAATGTCTATATCAATTCGCCGGGCGGATCGGTCACGGCGGGCCTGGCGATCTATGACACGATGCAGTTCGTCAAGCCGGATGTCAGCACCTATTGTATCGGTCAGGCGGCCAGCATGGGATCCTTGCTGTTGGCGGCCGGGACGAAAGGAAAGCGTTTCGCTTTGCCTTATTCGCGCATCATGATCCATCAGCCCTGGGGAGGGGTGCAGGGGAGCGCGAGCGACATTTCGATCCAGGCGCAGGAAATCCTCCGCATGAAAGAAGAGCTGACGAAGATCTTGGCCAATCACAGTGGCCAGGTCTACGAGAAAGTCAAGGCCGATTGCGACCGCGACTATTTCATGTCCGCCGAGGAAGCCAAGGCGTACGGCCTCGTTGACGAAGTGATCGCTGATGCGGGAAAAAAGAAGAAATAACGACGTTCACGGCGATTTCTTTGATCAAAGACAACTGTTCTGTTTGCGTCAGGATTGTTTCCATGCCTTTAAAGGTTTTTTGCTGGTGTCAGCCCGCGCATGTTAGTGCACGCCACACGAATCGGTTGTGAGGAGTTTTCCGTTGAATATTTTGATTAGCGATAAACTTGCTGACGAAGGAGTCCGTATCCTGACCGCGGTCAAAAACTTTCGGGTGGATTGCAAATACGGACTAACGCCGGACCAGTTGAGGGCGGCTATTCCGGATTATCATGCGCTTATTGTCCGCAGCGAGACAAAAGTGACCGAAGATATCATCAATGCGGCGGATTCCCTGAAAGTGATCGGCCGGGCCGGCGTCGGATTAGATAATGTGGACTTAAAGGCAGCGACGAAAAAAGGGATCGTTGCCATGAATACGCCTTCCGGGAACACGACCGCGACGGCCGAGCACACGATGAGCCTGATCCTTGCCTTATCGCGCAATATCCCTCAGGCTCATGCGTCTTTGAAGCAGGGGATATGGGACCGATCGAAGTTCAAGGGCGTCGAGCTTCACGGCAAGACGTTAGGTGTGATCGGCTTTGGCCGCATTGGTTCGACCGTCGCTAAATTCGCCAAAGCTTTCGGCATGGAAGTTCTTGCCTATGACCCGTTCTTATCGATGGAACTTGCCCTTCAAAAAGGCGTTGCGATGGTCGATCTTCGCGAGCTGGTCCAGCGGTCGGATTATATTACGGTTCATATTCCCCTGAATGAAGAAACGAAAGATCTTATTTCGGATAGGGAATTTGCCCTGATGAAGAGAACAGCCCGGCTCATTAATTGTGCCCGCGGCGGAATTGTCAATGAGCCTGCGCTCGTGCGGGCGTTAGAGAAGAACGGGATCGCCGGATGCGCGCTGGATGTTTATGACCACGAGCCGCTTCCCCAGGATTCTCCGCTTCTTAAATTCGATCATTGCATTGTCACTCCTCATTTAGGTGCCGCGACGTCAGAGGCTCAGATTAATGTCGCCATTGAGATTGCCGAATCTGTCCGCAATGCGTTATTAGGGAAAGGAATCGCGAATGCGGTCAATTTCCCTTCGGTTGACGCCGAAGCCTATGAGTTTTTAAGCCCCTACATAAATTTGGGCTTGCGCTTGGGAAAATTTGCCGGACAATTGGTTCATGGCCGCATTAAAGACGCGAAAGTCGTTTACAGTGGGGCGATCACAAAATATCAAGTTGCTCCGGTTACGCTTTCTTTGGTCAACGGATTATTGACGCCGGTTTTAGGCGACCGCGTTAATTTTGTTAACGCGTTAGATTTGGCGAAAGAACGCGCCATCAATGTGCAGGAAATCGTTTCGAACAATGACGAAGAATTTGTGAATTGTCTGAAACTTCAGATCACGACGGACAAGGAAATTTTCCATTTGTGGGGAGCTCTTTCGGGAAACAAGAAGCCGCGTATCGTGAAGATCAATGAGGTTTATGTTGAAGCGAATCCCGATGAGTACATGCTTTTTATCAATAATACGGATAAACCGGGCCTAATTGGCGCTATCGGGACTATTTTGGCGGAGGCCAACATCAACATTGCGGGGATTTCCCTGAGCCGCGAAGCCCCAGATGGGGTCGCTGTGAGCGTTGTCAACGTGGACAGCAAAGTGCCCGAGGATGTTGTTGAAAAGCTGAGAATGACCAAAGGCGTTTTGTTTGTCAAGCTTTTGAAGGTTTGAGACCGCATATGCAGGAAAATGAAAAAAACCAGCGCATGTCATTGTGTTTGCTTCCGGCGTTTACCGTGGGTATTTATGACGGGACGAATCCCTGCAATTTTGCTTCCGCGCTCATTTTTTTAAGTTGGATCGCGTTTCTTGGCCGTACGCAACGACGCATTTTCTGGTTCGGCCTGGTTTTTGTCTTAACAGCCGGCTTTATGCATTTTGGCATGGCTTTGGGGATTTTCGATTATTTTCTTGCTTCGCCGCGGGTTTTGTCGTTATCCGTGTTCATTTATTGGGCGATGGTTCTTGCTTTTTCCTTTATCGGTATTCGGGATATTCACGCATGGTGGAAATATAGACGGCATTTCGATGAGGGATCTTTTCATGACGCCTTGCCGGGATTTTTGCATGATTTGAAAAAAACGGATGAAAAAGCGCCAATGACGGGCAGGACTTCTGTTAACATGGCGTTCATTTTTTTAACCGTATTGATTGCTTGCGCTGTGACGTTGCTTGGCTCAGTGTATCCCCAGCGCGAATATATCTTTATTGTTCACTCATATCTTTCTGCCGGAGGGGATGTTCCTTTTGCCCTTTGGTCATTTTTTCAGTATAGTCTTGCATCGGTCCTTCCCTTAATGGTAGTATGGGCCGGTGTTTTTGGGGCCGGCTCGAAGGCGCGAGGGAATTTAAAGGCGTTGAGATTATATAAGGTCATATCTGCCGCGCTGTTCTTAGGCGTCGGGATAGGCTTGGGGTATTTCTTGCTAAATTATAATATTGTGCAAAGCTGAGGAATTCAATACCGATACAACGAAAGTGAGATCACATGAATATTGTTGTTATGGGCGCTCAATGGGGCGATGAAGGGAAAGGCAAGCTTATTGATATTGTCTCAGAACATTCGGATATTACGGTGCGGTATCAAGGGGGGAACAATGCCGGGCATACGGTCGTTGTTGGCGACAAGGAATACGTTTTTCATCTGCTCCCTTCGGCAATTTTACATAAAGGCAAAGTGTGCGTGATCGGTAACGGCGTTGTTGTTGACCCGCGCGCTTTGATCGAAGAGATCACGGCCCTTGAAAAGCGCGGCGTCAAGATTGCTGCTGATCGCCTGAAGATTTCCGACCGTTCCCATGTGGTCATGCCATATCACCGGGTCCTGGACGGCTTGCGCGAGATGAAGAGAAAAAATAAGATCGGAACAACAGGCCGCGGGATCGGGCCGTGTTATGCGGATAAAGTGACCCGGTGCGGGATAAGAATGGTGGATTTATTGAACCCCAGAGTTCTCAAAGCAAAACTCGAAGATAATCTCAGGGAAAAAAATGAGGTTTTCCGCAAAGTCTTCAATCAAAAAGGGTATTCCTTTCAGGGCATTTATCGGGAATATCTTGCCTATGGCAAAAAGCTTGCCCCCTATGTCTGCGATACGGTTTTGTATCTAAATGATGCGATCGACCGGAAAAAATCCGTTCTGTTTGAAGGGGCGCAAGGGACGTTCCTTGATATTGATTTCGGAACCTACCCGTTTGTGACCTCATCAAGTTCCATCGTGGGAGGTGTTTGCGTAGGAACGGGTGTTGCGCCCATGAAAATCGATAAGGCCATTGCCTGTGTAAAGGCCTACACAACGCGCGTTGGCGAAGGACCATTCCCGACGGAGTTTTCAACGCGTTTGATGGAGGAGATTCGAAAAAAAGGAAATGAGTTTGGGGCGACTACGGGCCGCCCGCGGCGCTGCGGATGGTTTGACAGCGTTTTAGTGCGTTATGCCGTCATTATCAACGGGATCTCCGATCTGGCGATCATGAAACTCGACGTGCTGGATGATTTGCCGAAAATTAAAATTTGCACGGCGTACCGATATAAGGGAAAGATTTACAAATCTTTTCCGACAGATTTTGAGGCTTTAAGAGGGGCCCAACCGGTTTATGAGGAAATGGACGGCTGGATGCGATCGACAAACGGGATCCGCGAATTCAGAAAGCTCCCTCGTAATGCCCAGAAATACATCAAGCGCCTTGAGGGGCTTTTGAAGGTTGGCGTGAAGTATATTTCAGTGGGGACCAAAAGGGACGAAATTATTGTTCGTTAGCGAACTATCCTATTGGGAGGCATTAAGTTGGTACAAAATTCTTGACTTTAAATTAGGCCTATGATACTGTGAATTATCCTAAAAGGAGGAAAAGCATGTACAAACATTTTTCAAACTTTTTTTCACTGCTGTTGGTTGTGTGCATAAGCGTTGCCCTCAGCGGATGCACGTTGATATTCCAAAAGGGCAGACGGTCCGATGTTGAAAAAATCTCCGAACTCAAGAGCAAGTTAACCGACCTTGAACGGGCCAAGGCAGAGCTGGAAGATCGGCTCAAGAATGAAATTGATGACAAGGAAGTTCAAGTCGAAATGGCGGAAAAAGGGCTGGTGATCACTTTTGTTTCCGAGGTTTTGTTTGCATCCGGAAAAGCCGAATTGCGCGATGATTCTCTGGCCAAATTGGAAAAAGTCGCTTCCGTATTAACCACAACGGTTGCCGATTTAAATGTTGGCATTGAAGGGCATACCGATAATGTCCCCATCACCTATTCCGGATGGAAATCCAATTGGGAGCTCTCGACGGCCAGAGCTTTGAGCGTTCTGCATTATCTCGAAGATAATGAGAATATTGATCCGGCTCGCTTATCGGCAACCGGCTATGGGGAATTCCGCCCGGTTGCTTCCAACGCGACAGCGGAAGGAAAGCAGAAAAACCGCCGTGTTGAGATCGTCATTCTTCCGAAAACGATTGCCGAAGGGCGCGACGAAGAATAATTGTTTTTGACATTATTCGACAGGGAGCCCGTTCGATGAAGATTGTCTTAATCGGTTTCACCATTGTTTTGGTCGTCTTGTGCTGCGGATTGGCGATCCGTTATAATCAAGACGCCAATCATGCCCGCGGCGAGTTTAATACCGAGCTCTATAAGCGGATGGTTGCGGAAGAGAATTTGCAAAAAGCCGCCATTCAGGTTGATTCTCTGACAGAAGAATTGGCGCGGATGAAAAATAGGGTCGAGCAGGCAGAATTGGTTCTGGAGAAGACCAAACTGGTCAATGCGGACTTGCGGTTGCGTTTGCAGAAAGCAGACCAAATGAGAGAGATGCTCGACCGGAAGATTAAGGAGCTGCAAGCGCTTGGATTGTGACAAAAGCGTTTTAGAGGGCCAAGGTTTGTACTGTGATGGCGTTGTGAGTGGAAATATGACGATGGCTTAATTGCGTTTTATCGTTTGGCGGGTATTTCAAATGGGGGATAGATTATCCCCCATTTTATTTGAGGATAAAAACTTCTGATATGTCAGCAACGATCGATCAATCAAGATTGCCGCAGCATGTCGCGATCATCATGGACGGTAACGGGCGGTGGGCGGAACACCAATCATTGCCCAGGTCTCAGGGCCATATTGAAGGCGTCCGGCGGGTGGAAGAGATCATAGATATGGCCCGGGAGATCGGGATAAAAGTCGTGACATTATTCACTTTTTCGACCGAGAATTGGGATCGCCCGGAAGATGAAGTTTCGCTTATTATGAATATCTTAACGGCTGTTCTTGATAAAAAACTGCAAAAACTGAAAAACGACAACATCCAACTCCGGACGATCGGGCGCACCGAACGGATTCCCAAGGCTCTTTTGGAAACCATCCAGAATGTTGTCGCTGCTACAAAAAACAATACAGGGCTGATTGTCAATCTAGCATTTAATTACGGCGCTCGCCTCGAAATCCTTGATGCGGTCAAGAAGATCTCAGCTGCAGTCAAGAGCGGAGAATTGGATATTGATGATATTTCCGAACAGGTCATCAATCAGTCTCTTTATACCAACGGATTGCCTGATCCCGACCTTTTGATCCGAACTTCAGGGGAGAAACGGATCAGCAATTTCCTTTTGTGGCAATTATCGTATGCGGAATTTTATTTTACGGAGAAATTCTGGCCCGATTTTGACGCGACGGAATTTAAAAATGCGATCCTCGACTATCAAGCGCGCGAACGCCGTTTCGGGAAGCTGAGCGCAAAGGAATAATCTCATGAACAGGGACCGTTTTTTCAGTTCGGCTGTTATGATCGGCTTAAGTCTCGTAGCCATCTTAAATCAATGGGTGTTCATCATTGTCCTCTTGGCCTTGACGACGGGTGGTCTCTATGAATTTTTCTACCTGATCAAGAAAAAAGGCATTCCCATTTATAGCTATACCGGCATCATTCTGGGCGTTTTAATTCCCTTATCGATTTTTTTCCAATTCGAACCGACCAAGCGTTGGGAGCTGCTTTTTATCGTTCTGTTGCTTCTGATGATCTTTGTGATGCAGTTGAGCCGGCGCGATAATACCAATGCCATTATTGGCATTTCGACAACGCTATTCGGGGTTCTTTACGTTTCTTGGTTTTTCAGTTATTTGATCAAGATCCGGTATCTTTTGCCGGGCTCCGACGGCATGAAGTTGCTTGGCTTCATTTTGTTGGTCACAAAATGCGGCGATATGGGGGCCTTGTTGGTCGGCAGCAAGATCGGAAAACATCCGTTATTGCCACGCGTGAGCCCAAATAAAACGGTTGAAGGGAGCATCGGCAGTTTTGCTTTTAGCGCTATTGCGGCTGTATGCGCCCGCTCTTTGCTTCCTGCGGGGCCTAGCTTTTCTCTTATCCGTGTGATTTTGATGGGGCTTTTTTTCGGCGGGATCGGACAATTGGGGGATATTTCCGAATCCTTGATCAAAAGGGATTGTAATGTCAAAGATTCCGGAAAGATGCTTCCGGCTTTAGGCGGTGTTCTTGATGCGATTGACAGTCTTTTATTCTCTGCGCCGGCATTTTATTTTTATATGGCGCAAGTGTTAATGCGATAGACTATGGGCGTTAAAAGAGTCGTTATTCTCGGGTCAACCGGATCCATCGGGATGAATGCGCTGAAAGTTATTGCGCGCTTTCCCGATAAATTTAAAGTTGTCGGCTTAACGGCCTATAATAACGTCGATTTGTTGGCGCGCCAGATCAAGTCATTTGCGCCGGTCTTTGCGGCGGCCAGTCCTCAAAATGTGGCCATCCTTAAAAAGCGCTTTGGCCGGAGCAAGACGCAGATTTGCAATGTCGAAGAAGATGTTGAAAGCCTTGTTTGTCGAGCCGATATTGATTGTGTTGTCATTGCGATGCGCGGCAGCGCGGCCTTAAAACCGTTCTTAAGCGCTGTCAGAGCCGGAAAAACAATTGCAACGGCAAACAAGGAGGCGCTGGTCATTGCCGGGGATATCCTGATTTCGGAAGCCAAACGGCATCATGCTCGGATCATTCCGATTGATAGCGAGCAGAGTGCGATCTTTCAGTGTCTTGAGGGCCGAGGCCGCAGCGAACTGAAAAAAGTTTTATTGACAGCCTCGGGAGGGCCATTGCTCAATGTTCCCTCATCACGGTTTGATCGCTTGTCGGTCCGTCAGGTCCTTGCGCATCCTCGTTGGAAAATGGGCCAGAAGATCACCGTTGATTCCGCGACCTTGATGAACAAGGGGTTTGAGGTGATTGAGGCTCAGGCCTTGTTTCAGCTACAGATGAATCAGATCGAGATCGTTGTCCATCCGGAAGCGATTATTCATTCGATGGCGGAATACACGGATGGATCGGTCATGGCCCAACTGAGTATCACCGATATGCGTTTGCCGATCCAATATGCGCTGACATATCCCCAGCGCTTGGAATCGGGATTAGGGCCGGTAAATTTTTTTGAGATCGGAAAATTGACATTCCAAAGGCCGGATCTTGGCAAATTTCCGTCTCTAGCTTTGGCGATCCATGTTGGCCGTCGGGGAGGAACTTTGCCGAGCGTTTTAAACGCTGCGGATGAGGTTGTGGTTGATGCCTTTCTTAACGGGAGAATAAGATTTTCGGATATTTATCGGATTGTCGAGAAAGTGGTGCGCCGTCATAAGGTGGCTGTCCGGCCGACACTGGAAAAGATTTTAGCGGCCGACCAATGGGCCCGCGAAGAAGCCGCGGGGCTTATTTTTAGGTAAAGCATATGATTGAAAATGTCATTACAAATCTTGAAAGCGTGATCATTTTTATTGCGGTCCTCAGCGTCCTGATCATTGTTCATGAGTGGGGTCATTTTATTACGGCCAAGAGCCTCGGGGTTGATGTGGAGCGTTTTGCGCTCGGGTTCGGCCCTAAATTATTCTCGAAAGTTTATCACGGAACGACGTATATGATCAATGCCATCCCCTTGGGCGGCTATGTCAAGATGGCCGGGGATGAGCGCGCCGAATGCCAGGGGAAGCCCGGAGAGTTTTATTCAAAACCTGTCGGGCATCGATCCCTGGTCGTTGTGAACGGGCCGGTGGTCAATTTTATTCTCGCTTACTTTAGTTTTTTTCTCGTTTTTATGATTGGATATCCTGGTCAATCGACGATCATTTGGAATTTGGAAAAAGGGGGTCCAGCGGAGATTGCCGGATTGCAGCCGGGAGATAAAATTGTTGCTCTTGATTCAAAAGGGGTTTATGGATGGTTAAATCTCGAGAGCCGGCTTGAAGGATCAAAGCCCGGCCCGGTTAATGTGACGGTTTTGCGCGGCGGCGAAAAAATGACAAAACCGGTTGTTCCCAGGATTGAAGCCAAACCGAACATAATTGGAAAATCGCGCATGGTGCGTGACCTGGGCGTGGACAATTTGCCCAATATCATCGGCGGACTGATCGAAAATTATCCATCGGAACAGAGCGGTTTACAGGGCGGAGATCGGATTATCGAGATTGATGGAAAGATGGTTACAAGCTGGAGCGATGTCAAGGACGCGGTAGCGCATTCGACCGGAAGGCAAATTGTTCTGAAGATTGTCCGGGAGGGGAAGGTCCATGTAAAAGCCGTGACTCCCAAAATTGATTGGGTGGAAAATGAAAATGGGCAAAAAGTGGAAGAGCGCAAGATCGGCATAGGTCCGCAACAGGAACTGGACCTTTTTAGGTTTGGATTTATCGATTCTCTCGCCAATAGCGTCGAAGAATTGGCCTATGTTATAAAGTTGACTTGCGCGTCTTTTTGGGGGATCGTGACAAGAACTGTCTCAGCCAAAGAATCGGTTACGGGGCCGGTTGGCATATTCTATATTATCAAGGGGGCCGCCGAAGAGGGGATCTCGCATCTTTTATTTATTTTGGGCGTCATTAGCGCAAGCCTGGCGATCTTCAATTTATTGCCCGTCATTCCTCTGGATGGGGGGCATCTTTTTCTGTTCTTGATCGAGAAAGTGCGCGGAAAGGCTTTGCCGGCGAAGATCGATGAATACATCGCCCGCGTTGGTTTTGGATTGATTGTTGTGCTAGCCCTGTTCGTGTTTTACAATGATTTTGTGCGTTTTGGATGGATGGAAAATATCGGCAGCTGGTTGGGGCATATTCGAAAAATGTTTCCGTAACTGAGGGTAGGGAAATAAAAAGGACGGGTACTTATGGGCGATACGGATCTGAGGGAGATTATCAACCGGTACTTGATCAAAGAAACGGACTTTCTTAAGATCAAAGATACCATGACGGAGGACCAACTACGGAATTTCATTAATCAGTCGATTTCCGATCTTTGTTATCAGCAGCATATTAATCTGAATTTTAACGAGCGCGCGGAAATTATCCGCACGCTCGTCAGCGCAGCCGTGAGCATGGGGCCGTTGCGCCCGTTGATGGAAGATCCGGCCATTTCCGAGATCATGATCAATGGGGCAAAAAACATCTATATCCAAAAAGAAGGCCGCATAACAAAGGCAGACATACATTTTGAAAGCAATCAAGAGCTGGCGCACACCGTCCAGAAAATCCTTGCGGGATCCGGGTCCAACAAACGCGTTGACGAATCTTCTCCTTATGTCGATTTTTCTTTGAGCGATGGCTCGCGCGTGAACGTGATCGTGCCGCCCTGTTCTCTGATCGGCCCGGTGATCACGATCAGGAAATTCAGCGAGGCGATAGGAACGGTCGATGATCTATTGGAGCGCAAGATGTTCGATAAACGGATCGCGACACTGCTTATTGCTGCAATGAAGGCCAAGCTCAATGTGATTTTCTGCGGATCGACGGGTTCGGGAAAAACAACGATGCTCAACGTTTTTTCCAGGCACATTCCATCGCACGAACGCATCATTACCATTGAGGATACGCCCGAATTGCGGCTGGTCCAAGACCATGTGGTCAGCTTGACATCCAAGCCCGCGAACATTGAAGGCAAAGGAGAGATTTCGATGCGGGAACTTTTTGTGAATTCTCTGCGCATGCGGCCGGACCGTATCATCATAGGGGAAATTCGGGGAGATGAGCTGCTCGATTTTATTGAATCGATTAGCAGCGGGCACAGCGGATCGTTGGCCATCGTCCATGCCGAGACGACGGAAGACTGCTTTAACCGGCTGATTACCCTGATGCTCATGACGGGGATGCGTCTGAGCACGCTTGAGATACAGAAAATGATCGCCAAAGCGATCGATCTGATCGTGCATGTGGAGCTGTTTGTGGACGGCCGCCGCCGCGTCACGGCTGCTTCTGACGTGTATTTTGATAAAACCCGCAATGAGGTTGTCATAAATGATGTTTTTAAATTCCAGCAGGCCGGCATGAGTGATGCCGGAGAAATCCTCGGGGAATGGGTCATGGATAAAAGAGAGCCGACGTTTATGTCTAAATTCCGCAAACACATGGTGAAATTGCCCGAAGGGTTTTTTAACAAACAGACAGAGGAACGTGTCGCATGAAATGGTCGCAGTATTTTATCCCGACATTAAAGGAAACGCCGCTGGGAACGGAGGCCATTAGCCACCAACTGTCATTACGGGCCGGTCTGGTGCATATGCTGACGTCGGGCGTTTATTCGTATTTGCCCCTAGGGTTGCGGGTCCTGAAGCGTTTGGAAGATATTATCCGCGAAGAGATGAATGCGATCGGGGCCAATGAGCTTTTTTTGCCGTGCCTGCATCCGCTGGAATTATGGAAGCAAACGGGCCGGGATGAGGTTTTGGCAGACGTGATGATCACATTCGAGGATAACCGAAAGCGCGCTATGTGCCTGGGGCCGACGCATGAAGAGGTCATTACCAATCTGGTTAAAGATTTTGTTCAATCTTACCGGCAGCTTCCGGTTGTGCTCTATCAGATCCAGACGAAATTCCGCGATGAGCTGCGAACGCGTTTCGGGATTGTTCGAGCCTGTGAGTTTATTATGAAGGACGCCTACAGTTTTGACCGTGATAAGAAAGGGTTGCAGAAGAATTATGAACTGATGTACGGGGCTTATAAAAAGATTTTCGATCGGTGCGGTTTGGAAACCGTTATTTTGGAGGCGGACTCGGGCGCGATGGGCGGAGACGTTTCCCATGAATTCATGGTTCCGGCTTCGATCGGCGAGGATATCATTGTGAATTGTCCGGCGTGCGGTCTTCAGGCCGGAGGATCTGAAGAGAGGGCGGAAGGGAAAATATGTCCGAAGTGCAAGAAGGGAAAATTAACGGCCCAGGTCGCGATCGAGTTGGGGCATATTTTTCAACTGGGCACCAAATACAGTCAAGCGCAGGGCGCACAATTTCTTGATGAGAGCGGCAAACAGCAGCCGATTATCATGGGATGTTACGGGATCGGGGTCAGCCGTGTTATCGCCGCGATCATTGAAAAGCATAACGACGAAAAAGGCATTATCTGGCCGGTTCAGGTCGCTCCTTTTGATGTTGAGATCTTGCCGCTCAAAGGCTCGAAAGAAGATGGGCAGATCGATCAGCTGGCGGAACAGTATTACACGGATTTGATTCACGAAGGGCTGGAGGTGCTGATGGATGATCGGGAGGAAACTCCTGGACGAAAGTTCAACGATGCTGATCTGATCGGCGTTCCGGTCCGATTAACCATCGGCAAGCGCAATCTTGCGGCCGGCAAGGTCGAAATCAAGGTCCGCGAAACCGGCGAAGTTATTCTGATCGAAAAAGAAAAAGTAAAACAGAAGATTTTGGAAACGGTCAAAGCCGCATGCCAGACGAGTTAACCGGGCAGATCGAAGGAATTATCTTAAAGTCGATCCAGGAAATATCTGGCGAGCTTGTGGAATTTCAGATTCGACATCGGGGAAAAACGGCTGTCCTTGAAATCATTGCGGACAGACCGGGCGGCATAACGATCGGTGAATGCGCGTATATTAACAAGAAAATCGATCAAAGCATCGAGAAAAAGCAATGGTTTGGCGGCGATTATGTGGTCGAAGTGTCTTCGCCGGGACTTGATCGGCCGCTCAAGACCCCAAAAGATTTCATGCGCGCGATGGGGAAGGTTGTTCGGTTTCATCTTTTGCAACCGGTGGAAAACAAAATTGAACATGCGGGGGAAGTGAGCGCCCTTGAAGGAAATAAGGTTTTAATCAAGAAAAATGAAAACATCATCGTCATTCCGCTTGAGATCATTTCAAAAGCGGTCCGGGTGATCGAATAGAGGAAGGGGAAGGAATCGGTTATGGAAAGCAATGAATTATTAGGCATTCTCGAACAGCTGGAAAGAGATAAAGGGATCAAAAAGGAAATTCTCATCGAGGCGGTGGAAGCGGCTGTTGCTTCAGCGGCAAAAAAACTATGGACGGTTGATAAAGAGGAAGAGATCCGCGTTGTTCTGGACGTGAAAACCGGCAAGCTGACGGCGTATGCGGGCAACGAGGAGATCCGCTCGAGTGAATTTGGCCGCATCGCCGCGCAGACGGCAAAGCAGGTCGTGATCCAGAGAATACGCGAGGCGGAAAAGAATGTTGTCTTTGATGAATATCAGGCGCGCATCGGCGAGATCATCAGCGGGGCGGTCTATCGGTTTGAGCGGGGGAATATTATCGTTGATCTCGGGAAAACGGAGGCTTTTATACCCAAAAAGGAGCAATCCCCGAAAGAGGAATTCCGTCAGGGGGATCGTATCCGCGCGTATGTTCTTGATGTGCGCCGTGAAAACCGCGGGCCGCAGATCGTTCTTTCCCGAGCCCACCCTAATTTCATTAAGCGTTTGTTCCAGCTGGAAGTTCCGGAGATCTTTGAAGGGATCGTTGAGATCAAAGGCATTTCGCGGGATGTCGGCGAGAGGACAAAGATCGCGGTTTATTCCAAGGACGAGAAGGTTGATTGCGTCGGGGCTTGCGTGGGGATGCGCGGTTCCCGTGTCAAGAATATCGTTTCGGAACTTCAGGGGGAGAAAATTGATATTGTCCGCTATTCTTCGGATATCAAGGAATATATCCAAGCGGCTCTTTCTCCGGCTGAAATATCCCAGATCCAGCTGGGCTATGATGAAAAAAAGGCCAACATTATCGTTGCGGACGATCAATTGTCTTTGGCGATCGGCAAACACGGGCAAAATGTCCGCTTGGCCAGCCAGCTTGTCGAGTGGGAGCTGAATCTGTTCTCGTTTGAGCAATGGAAAAAGCTTCAGGAGGAGGAAGGGGCCGAGCCGGAGGCTCCCGCGGCAGAAGAAAGCGAAGAAGAAGTTTCGATCGCGGATCTCCCAGGGGTCGGGGCCAAAACCATCGAGCAGCTTACGGAAGCGGGATTTGACATGTTGGAGAAGATCGCGGAAGCCAGCGTTGAGGATTTGACGAAGGTCAAAGGATTTGGTGCCGTAAAAGCGAAAAAGATGATCAAAGAAGCCAAGGCATTGCTTAAAGGATAGGAGCCATAAAAGTTTATGAAAGTATCGAATCTAGCCAACGACCTTAAGACAACCAGCGACGAAGTCCTGAAAGTATTGCGTTCGTTGAAGCTTAAGGCAAAAGATAGCGAACAAGAGCTTAGCGCCGCGGTTGTTTCGGTTATTAAAAGCGAGATCAAGGCTGCGCAAAAAGCCGCTGCCAGCAAAACGATAACAAAAGCGCGCAAAGTTGATGCCGGAGAACCTTCGGGAAAGAAGGCAAAGAAAACCCCTCCGACGGAAACGAAAATCCCCAAAAAAACCGTAAAAGCAAAAGCGGCTCTCGAGACTCCGACGGTAAAAACAACGGAAGAAATATCCAAGAAAAAAGTCCCATCGAAAGAGACGAAATCGAAAACAGTTGTTTCCAAGCCTGTGCGGACGACTGGCAAGGGCGTTCTCGTCAAGAAAACTACGGTTATCAAAAAAATGCCGGTTGGCGACGATGCCAAGCTGCATCCCAAGATTAGCCAGGCCCCTGTGATTACGCTCAAGCCTTTGGTGCGCAAGCGCAAAAAAACCTCTCCAACCGGCAAAGAAGAGGCTTTTGAAGAAAGAAAAGAAGAAGTCAAGACAGCGGCATCTTTGCCTTCTGCCATCCTTTCTCCTGAGGCCGGTTTAAAAGAAGCTCCAACAGTCACGGATGTGGGCGGAAAGGCCATTCGGGATGAAGATCTGCCCGATATTGAAGTCCAGGTTCCTATCACGGTTAAGGACCTCAGCGTTAAGCTTCAGCAAAAACCCAGCAATGTCCTTAAACAATTAATGAAAATGGGTGCTTTATGCCATATTAATCAAGCTCTTGATGGGGATATTGTCGGACGCATTGTCAGAGAATTCGGTTTCAATTTGTCCAAGATCCGAACGCAAGAGGAACAGCTGATCGAAACGCATAAGCACGAGGAAGAGGATCCGAAACTCTTAAAACCGCGGGCGCCGGTCGTAACGTTCATGGGGCATGTTGACCATGGAAAGACAACGCTTCTGGATTGGATACGCAAGAGCAAGGTGGCGGATCAGGAGCATGGTGGGATCACGCAGCATATCGGGGCCTATTCGGTTGCCGTTTCGAAGGGGCGGATCACGTTTCTTGACACTCCCGGTCACGAAGCATTCACGGCTATGAGGGCGCGCGGGGCGCACATTACGGACATCGTTGTTGTGGTCGTTGCCGCTGATGAGGGCGTCATGCCTCAAACCTTGGAGGCGATTGACCATGCCCGAGCGGCTAATGTTCCGATCGTGGTTGCGCTGACAAAGATAGACAAGCATACGGCTGATCCTGACCGCGTCAAAAAGCAGCTTTCCGAGCATGATTTGCTAGCGGAAGATTGGGGAGGAAAGACGGTTGTGGCGGGTGTTTCGGGCATTACCGGGGAAGGTGTTAATGAGTTGCTTGAGATGATCCTTCTTGAGGCGGAGATGCTTGAACTCAAGGCGAATGAGCAAAAAAAAGCCTCTGGGATTGTAGTTGAAGCTCACCTGAGCCATGGAAAAGGAGCTGTCACAACGCTGATTGTTCAAAGCGGAACGCTTCATGAGGGAGATATCGTGGTATTGGGCCCTTATTATGGAAAGATTCGCGCGATGATGGATGATCGTGGCCGGGCCATCAAGACAGCTGGGCCATCCATGCCTTTAGAGATGCTCGGGCTTTCGAATGTTCCTGATGCGGGTGAGCTGTTCTATGCGGTTGATACCGAAAAGCAAGCCAGGGAAATTACGCAGCGGCGCTTAGAACAGGTCAAGAATAAACGGCTGTATGCCGTGCCGCGGATTACCCTGGAGGATCTGCATTCTCAAATGCAAAAAGGTGCGATCAAAGAGCTCAATGTCGTTCTGAAGGCGGATGTGCAAGGATCCCTGGAGGCGCTCAAAGATTCATTGGCGAAGATCCCCAGCGACCGGGTCAAGGTAAAATTTATTCATTCTGCCGTCGGGGATGTTAATGCTTCGGATGTAGTGTTGGCGGCCGCTTCTCAGGCGATTATCATTGCGTTTCACGTTGCGGTCGATGACCGGGCAAAAGAGGAAAATGAGAGGAACCTTGTCGATGTCCGGGAATACAGGATTATTTATGATGCGGTCAATGATGTGAAAAAAGCCCTGGAGGGCCTGCTGGAGGCGAAGATCAAGAAGAATTTCTTGAGCCGCATTGAGATCCGTGAAGTGTTCAAGCTCTCGAAACATGGGATTGTAGCGGGATGCTATGTCCAAAAAGGCAAGGTCCACCGTAAGGCGAAAGTGGATGTTTTGCGCAACGGAGAAATCATTTTCTCTGGGAGCGTTTCTTCGCTCAAGAGGTTTAAGGATGATGTCCGCGATGTTTCCGAGGGAATGGAATGCGGCGTGACCATTGAAGGCTTTGATAAATATCAACAAGGCGATATTATCGAAGCGTACGAAACCGAATCGATCGCCCAAAAACTATGAAAAAGACCGTTTTTAGCGGCATGAGACCGACCGGAAAACTGCACTTGGGGCATTGGGTCGGGGCGTTGAGCAGCTGGGTCGAGCTGCAGAAAAAATACGACTGTGTTTTTGGGATCGTCGACTGGCATGCCCTCATGGGGGAATACGAGCAAAGCAAAGAAATAAGCCAAAATATCCTGGATATGGCGATTGACTGGATGGCATGCGGGATTGATCCCCAAAAATCGATTGTTTTTGTCCAATCGCAAGTTCCCGAGCACCTTGAACTTCAAATGATACTGTCCTGCATTACTCCTTTGGGCTGGTTGGAGCGCAATCCCACGTACAAGGAACAATTAAGGGAAATCAAAACGCGCGATCTGCAAACGTACGCGTTCTTGGGCTATCCCGTCCTGCAGGCGGCGGACATTTTGCTTTATAAAGCCAATGCCGTGCCGATCGGCGAGGACCAATTGCCGCATATTGAGCTCACGCGCGAAATCGCCCGAAGGTTCAACCACATCTACAAGACGGATTTCTTTACGGATTGCGAGGCTATTCTGACCAAAACGCCCAGGCTCTTGGGCCTCGACGGGCGCAAGATGAGCAAAAGCTACCAAAATGCGATCAATCTCAGCGATACGGAAGAAGCGATCCGCAAGAAAGTAAAAAACATGTTCACGGATCCCAAGCGCGTGAAGCGGTCCGATCCCGGGCATCCGGATGAGTGCAATCTGTTCAATTATTATGAGGTTTTTGCGCCGGAAAGAGCAAAAGAGGTCCGTCATTGGTGCACGAAGGCGGAAAAAGGGTGTACCGACTGCAAAATGATCCTGGCGGATGTTCTCGTCGAGTATTTAAAACCGATCCGGGAAAAAAGGTCGAAATTTGAGAAAAACCACGATCATATTCGCGATGTTTTAGAGGATGGGCGGAAAAAAGCCCAGAACATCGCGCAAAAAACAATCGCCGAAATTAAAGAGGTCATTTTTTAATGGGATATAAGCTGCGTTTGGATATTTTTGAAGGGCCGCTCGATTTATTGCTGTTTCTGATAAAGAAGAACGATATCGATATTACGGATATCCCGATCGCCAAGATCACCGAGCAATATATGGAATACATTGAGATGATGAAGATGCTCGATTTGGATATGGTGGGGGATTTTCTGGTTATGGCCGCAACCCTTATGCAGATCAAGTCGAAAATGCTTCTGCCGCCGGATCCGACGGAAGCGGAACAGGAAGAGGAGGATCCCCGCGACGATCTGGTGCGCCGGCTCCAGGAATACAAGAAATTCAAGGAGATTGCCGATGAGCTTAAGGAAAAAGAGCTGCGGCAAAGGGATTTCTTTGCCCGCGTGCCAGACGAGGAAACCAAAAGCCAGCTTATCGAAGACGCCAAAGAAGTTTTCTTTGAGGCCAGCCTGTTCGATCTGATCAACGCTCTTTCGGACGCTCTGCGAAAAGTCCCCGAGGAGGTCATTCATAAGATTACGGTGGAAGAGTTCACCGTTGAGCAAAAGATCCATGACGTTCTTCATTGCCTGTTGCAGGAAACAAGGATTTCGTTGCGCGATCTTTTCCGCCGGGCGCGGACCAAAGAAGAAATGGTTGTCACGTTCTTGGCGATTCTCGAACTGGTTCGGTTAAAGGAAATCAAGGCTGTTCAAAAACGCTTGTTTGAGGATATTGAGATCCTGCGCAATACGGATAATATGGTGCCGCCGGATCCCCAGAAAACGGACGGGTCTCCGGCGAAGGAATAAGAATGGACGAAAAAAGGAAAATTGTTTTTAATCAGGAAACGGAAGAAGACCAGGTCTATAGCCTATCCTTGCGCCCTTCATCAGTGGCGGAATTCGTTGGGCAAAAGGATGTTGTTGCAAATTTGTTGGTTTCCCTCAAAGCAGCTAAACAGCGCAAAGAGCCGATTGAGCATATGCTCTTCTCCGGGCCGCCGGGGCTGGGGAAAACATCGTTGGCAAATATTGTTGCGCATGAAATGGAGGCGCGCCTGACCATTACGTCGGGTCCCGCGATCGACCGCGCGGGCGATTTGATCGGGATTCTGACGAATCTGGAAGCCGGCGACATTCTTTTTATCGATGAAATCCACCGTTTGTCAAAAGCGGTTGAGGAATTTCTGTATCCCGCCATGGAAAGTTTTAAGATCGATTTTACCGTTGATAAGGGGCCTTACGCGCGGACGATCAATTTCAATCTGAAGCCGTTTACGCTGATCGGCGCAACGACGCGCAGCGGACTCTTGTCTTCGCCGTTGCGGGATCGTTTCGGCATTTTTTATCACTTGGAATTTTATGCAGCGGAAGAATTGAGCGAGATTGTCATGCGCTCCGCCAAGAAGCTGAATGTCGACATCGATCCCGCGTCCGCTGCCGAAATTTCTCGGCGCGCGCGAGGGACTCCGCGCATTGCCAACCGGCTTTTGCGTCGCGTACGAGATTATGCCCAAGTAAAAGCGCCGAATCGCGCGGTCACTAAGACGGTCGTGGATGAAGCCATGCAAACGCTGCGCATTGATCCCAGCGGCCTGGATGATATCGATCGCAAGTTGCTAAAAGCGATTTATGAAAATTATAACGGGGGGCCGGTAGGGGTCGAAACGCTGGCGGCGACCTTAAATGAAGAAGTCGATACTCTGGTCGATGTTATTGAACCTTATTTGTTAAAGATTGGGTTTTTGAAACGGACGCCCCGCGGACGCGAACTGACGGATCTTTCGGTCCGGCACATCCGAGGCGTTTCCTCTCCGGATCTATTCCAGAAATAATCTTATGATGACATCCGTGGCCAAGGGGCTGATTGTTCTGGGGGCGGTTATGATCGTAAGCGGTTTATGCCTTCACATGTTCGGCAAGATTCCCGGGATTGGCCGGCTGCCGGGTGATCTCTTGATCAAAAAAGAGAATTTTGCACTGTATCTTCCGATCACGACAAGCCTTCTGATCAGTCTTATTTTAAGCCTTCTATTTTTCGTATGGAATCAAAAATAATCCGAAATCTCCCGATCCTGTTTTGCGTATGCGCTTTTGCCATGGCCACAAGCTCTTCTGACGGCGCATCTGATGCTAAAAAATACATGGTGCGCGTTGCCGTGCTCAAGGATGCGGAAACATTCGATCTTTCCGTCCGCGGCCGATACCGGATGATTGATCCTGTCACGGGAGGGATAATGGATAGCGGTAAGCGGTTAACCAGGAGTTCCGTAACGCTGACATCCGAGGGGATCGCGATCGGCGAGCATAAATATGGTATCCGTCATGTGCGCATTGACGCGCAAAAAGATGTTGCTATTTTCAGCGGCACGAAAAAACAAAGATATCGCAATCAAATCGATATTCTGTCGACCCCCAAAAAGGCGATGACGGTCATTAATGTTCTTGATCTTGAATCTTATGTCAAAGGCGTTCTTTATCATGAGGTTCCTCATCGATGGCCGATGGATGCGATCAAGGCGCAAGCGGTTGCGGCGCGGACCTACGTGGTCTATCAGATGACGCAAAACAAGAACCAGCCCTTTGATGTCACCAACACGACGTATTCGCAGGTTTACGGCGGGCGCAGCGCTGAGCGCTACCGAACGACGATTGCGACGAACCGTACCCGCGGAGAGATTCTCAAATACCGTCGAGAG
>JAKQAH010000014.1 GCA_029568545.1 Candidatus Omnitrophota bacterium | reverse complement strand
ATCAAAGTGCTGTGGAACAGTGTTCCGGGGGTTGAGGGATACAAAGTCTATTATGGAAGGACCAGCCGGACATACACGGAAAGCGGTTCTCCCAAAATAATTGTTGATCCCAGCGCGACCCAGACGGTGATCAGCGGGCTGTTTAACGATGTACTCTATTATATTACTGTCCAGGCCTATATCGGAAATGTCCAGAGCAATAATCCGAATGAAGTTACCTCCTATGCCGGAACAGGGTCAGGAGGAGGAACCCTGTCTGCCAGCCCGAGTTCTCTGAGCGCTTCGGCAGGCGCAGGCACCAATATTTCGCGCAGCATCATCATCACGAACAATGCGACAACGGCCAGGACTGTCCGCGTCAAAGCGACAGATCTGATCTATGGGGTCAATACGATTCCCTATACCAGATACACGTTCTCCCCGAATTCGACCAGTGTCGGCGCCAGCGGCGGTACGGCTACCTATACGGTCTACCTCAGCATTCCGGGGACGGCTGTCAGCGGCGGGCCTTATGCCGGATCGCTCAGATTCTGGGCGGATACGGACAATGATGCCTATTATGACGATGGGGAGGCTTTTACGGACGTCAGCATGTCGCTGACCGTCTCAAGCGGGACCATTCATCATATCCGCGTCGAAGCCGATCGGAGCACATCGACGATGGGCGACCCGATCTTTGTGACCTTGACGGCGGAAGATAGCAGCAACAACAGGGTCGTGTCCTACAGCACCAATGTTTCGATCAATATCAGCGAATCTTCCGGCGGCTCGATCTCCCAAAGCTGGATCTTATCGACTAATGACGGCCCCGGTGGAAGCAGCGGCAGCAGCGTTGAGATGTACAACGGCATCGGGAACTTCACGGTGGATGCGCAGGAGCCGGAAAGATTGACGGTTTCTGTATCAATGGCATCGGGTTACGGGAGTCCCTTGACGTTGACATTCAATCCCATCGCTGCCGCAAGTGTCGCGAGCGGGGTTGCGATCATCGGTCCTAACAGGGTGCCGGTTGGCCCTGATGGAGGGACATTCTGGATAGCCGTCGTTGATGCAAGCGGTCAAGTTGTCCCGGATTATTCCGGGGAAATCGGATATTCGGTTAATGGGAGCGCGATATGCTCTCCGGCCTCGCCAAAACTCATGACGGCGGCGGACAAAGGGCAATTCCAGGTCGCCATCACGGACGAAACAGCCGAACCGGTGTCGTTTCAGATTGACACGCCGGAAACTTTTTCGACAAGCGTTGGCGTGGATTTTGTCGGAGTGGACCGCTACCTGGTCTATGACGGGACGAATTTTGCCACGTCATTCACGACGCAAGGAACTACGAAAAAATTTACGTTACGCGCCGTGGATGCCGGTAATAACTTTATTCGCTCTTATAATAAACAGGCTCAATTTACCAGAGAGTCTGATCCGACGAATAATGCTTATATCGAACCCGGCAACCCTGTTATTTTCAGGGACGGGATCGCGGAATTCACCCTAAATAACAGTCAGACGGGTGAAACGGTGTCATTCCGTGTCGAAGAAGCGATGGGAGGTGTTAACACCGGGTTGATTAATGTGAATTTCCAATCATCGGATTCCCAGCCACCGCAGATCGTTCGCGCCGAAATGGATACGCCGTGGATCGTCCATATCTATTTCAACGAAGATGTTCAGTCGGCGTCTGCTGGCGAAGAAAACAATTACGATGTTGCCGGAGGGTTCGGGAATACCATCAATAAGGTCTGCTGGTACGGCGATGAAGTGACGCTGCATTTGAGCGATATTCCCGGCGCGTTAGGAGGCACATTCAATCTTGTTGTTAACGGGGTTCAGGATACCCATAGCAATACGATGAACAATGTTGCTTACAACAATATAGCGATCCCCAACGTTGATTATCAAGGCAGTCCGGGCGCCGGCGGCGACTGGTTCGAGGTCCAGGTGTCCGATGCAGACCCGGTCGCGGGCGACACGGTTCGTGTCACCGTTTACCATAAGAATGTTTGCGGTTATTTGACCGGAGACAATAATGTCAACAAGAATGTGAATGTCAGCACCGTTACGATCAATTACGGGGGCACCTTGGGAACGACCGGATTGGTGGCGGGCTATCCAACCAGCGTTAACTTGTCTTCCGGCGAAGCCAGCTTCAATGTGACGATCGCCTCTTGCGTCGTGGCGGGAACAACGACCATATCCGCAACGGGAAGCGGAGTGGATACGACAACGATCGGAACGCTGAATATCCCGGCAGGATGTAATTAATTCGTTAATAGCGGAGAAGCAGAAAAAGGGGACTGTCCTTTGGGACAGTCCCCTTTTTATTTATTCCAAGGACGTCGTCATTCTGACACTCCTTCGGATAAAAGTTTGAGTGGAAGAATCTTAAACGGAATAAGATTCTTCGCTCTCCAATTGTTTTACGATGGGTCGCTCAGAATGACGAAGTTGTCTAGAGGCTGACGGACCCCTTATTTTATCTGAAGTAAGCGCGAAAAAGGTCCAGCAGCTCTTCAATGTGGCCTTCGGAGATGGTCAGGTTGATCTGCTGGGCGAAACAATCGAGCTTGATGAGGGCATTAAGATTGGCATCTTCGATGCTGGTTTTCCGCAGCCGGTCGCAGAACGCTTTATTGACAATATTGATCTCAGCGTAAAGCTTGGTGAAGTTTTCCAGTTTCCAATCGGGGGTTTTGCCGCTTTTGGCGAGGAAATATTGGGACAATAAATACATGCCCAGTGACCGGTAAACCGTTTCCTTGTTTGAAGCGAAAGGAAGATGATTGCGCACGAGCGGTTTCAGCTTCCCTAAGATCGGGCAGCCGCTGGAGGCCATGATGAGCCCCATCATGGCGCTGATCCCGGCCGTCGCCGTCAAGTGGGCCGAGAACGTCCGCTCCTCGGTCCTGACTTCGATGTCCGCCTCTTTAGTCGACGGCATTTTCTTGAAAAATTCAATAGCTTCGGCGATGCCGGTTGCGGCCGGACAATATTTATCCTTCTTCTCATCGAGCGGGCAATTGGGGCATTTTTGGCAGGAGAGTTCTGTCCATGCCGGCAGGTCGCTTTTTTTCTTGCCGATCGGGTTCAGCGTCTTGCGGTTCAACTGGATCGTGAATGTTTTGGACGCGCTATCGGCGAATTTGAAGAGATATTGGAATGTCAATCGATCGTCGGGGTCCTCGGTATCTTCCGCGCCCGTATTTTCCTGGAATTCCTTGTTGAACAAGCTTTCGACCAGAAAGAACGCGTCTCCTCCTAAGGACATATTGATGTAGGAGGCGAACGAGTCCAGCTGGAGCAAGGCGGTCAAGGCATAATTCTGGGCGCTGACCTCCTGGAGCCGCTCGCGGAAATGCATGTTGACCGTCTCGATGGCCTGATAGATTTCTGTCAGATGCGCGAGCTCAAAGTCGGCGGCCTTTCCTTCATGGCTCAGAAGGTATTGGGCGATCAGGTAATTGGCGACGGAACGGTAGGTTGTTTCCAGCGTCGTCGCAAAAGGCAAGTGAAAGCGCGACATCGGCCGCAGCTTGTCCATGATCGGGCATCCGCCCGTCGACATGTATATTCCGAGCAAAGAAAAGGCGGCTGTTTTCAACTCGACATTCTTGCTGTAAGTGCGCTCGGGGGTTTCGATGCGGGCATCGATCGTTCGGGAAGGCTGAGGCTTGCAGAAAAAATCCACGACATCCGTGATCTTCCGGGCGATGGGGCAATATTCATGATCTTTCTCGTCGAGCGGGCAATTGGAGCATTTTTGGCATTGGAGCTTGGTCCAGGGAGGGTACGATTCTTTCGGGTCCTGAAGGATATCCAGCGTCTTGCTGTCCATGGCGATGCGGAAAACTTTTTCGCTGTTATCTTCGTAGCGGAGCTTGTAATCGATGGTCCAAGGGCCGGCATTTTGCGCTGCGCTCATGAGGCAGATCCTTTTTATGATTGGTAAATAATCTTTATATTCTGGATTCTATTCCCATTTGCCCGATTTTTCAATCGAATAAAAAGAAAAGGCTTGGTGTCATATTTTATCTGACAGCTCCTGTCAGGATGAAGGCTGATCCGAGAAAAAGCGGGATCATAGGCGATTTTAGTGCTGGCGATTTTCTCTGTCTGTGCTACAATGCCTCTGTTCTTTGCACGGATTCATCATTATTCTTGCTACTATCAGAAAGAAGGAGAGGGAGATGGCCTTAAACAGCGTCAATATTATGGGGAACCTGACGAAGGATCCGGAGATCAAATACACCAACTCGGGGAAATCCGTCTGCAATTTGTCGATCGCCAATAACCGTGTTTACACCAAGGGCAACGAAAAGGTCACGGAAGTGTCTTATTTTGACGTCGAGGTCTGGGGGGCGGTGGCGGAGAATTGCGCGAAATATCTGTCCAAAGGCAGCGGGATTATCGTCGAAGGCCGCTTGCGCCAGGACCGCTGGGAGAAGGACGGCAAGACGCAAAGCCGGGTCCGGATCTCCGCGAACAATATCCATTTTCTGCCCAAAAAGGGCGATGCTTCCGAGCGGCAAACGGCGCCGGACGCAGACGAGCCCAAAGAGCAGCAGCCCTCCGAGGCTGTGGCTTGGGACGAATAATTAAGTCGATCTAACTTTTACAAATCACGGAAAGGAATATTATGGGGCAGGATGCCAAACATTTTCGGTGGATGGTAGTGCTGGGAGCGCTTATTGTCCAAATCATTTTGGGGACGGTTTATGCGTTCAGCGTTTTTGTTAAACCTCTGGAAGCGGAATTTTCCTGGAGCCGCACAACCACACAATGGGCATTCTCGATTGCGCTGGCAACATTCGCGCTTACCATGATCCCGGCCGGGCGCCTGCAAGACCGCAAAGGCCCGCGCGTTGTTGCTTCCGTCGGAGGAATCCTGCTGGGCTTATCTTTTATCCTCGGGGCTTTTCTCGTTAATGCCGATCGGCCCTGGGCTTTTTATCTGACCTATGGGGTAATCGGCGGCGCGGGCATCGGATTTGGCTATGTCTGCCCGATTGCAGCCTGCATGAAATGGTTTCCGGATAAAAAAGGTCTGATCACGGGGCTTGCGGTGGCAGGGTTTGGCGCCGGCGCATTGTTTTTTTCCGGGCCGGCTTCTGTATTACTTCTGCCTCCGGCACCGGATGGCCAAGCGATGAGCTTGAGCCAGATCTTAATGGTTGGGACCGGATTAAGTAAAGGCAATGGCTTCGGAATCGGTTGGCAGGCCTTTTTTATCCTTCACGGGATTGTTTGCGCTCTTGCCGTCATAGCGGGGGCCGCATTATTGCGCAATCCTCCGGAAGGCTGGAAGCCGGCGGGGTGGACTCCGCAAACTTCAGGCATCAAGACAATAACTGACATGGATTGGAAGGATATGATCAATACGCCGTTAGCCTCAATGTTATGGCTGACCTTTATTTTCGGGGCAACTTCCGGATTAATGGCCATCGGCCAATGGACGCCCATGATGGGGAGCATTCTCGGAACACGGACTTTTGCTCCCGAGTGGATGGGAACATTTGGCCGGTTTGTCGAGCCGATCGGCATCTTGGCCATCTTTAACGCGTTTGGGCGCATTTTCTGGGGCAAGATCAGCGATCAGATCGGCCGCCCGCGCGCTATGATGATCATGTTCTTGCTGCAGGGTATGACCTTTATGCTGCTGATCAGCGTGACAACGCCTTTAACGATCTTCGTTGCTTCGGCGCTCGTGGGATTGAACTTCGGCGGCAATTTCGCGCTATTCCCTTCGGCGACGGCCGATTATTTCGGGACCAAGCATATCGGCATCAACTATGGCTGGGTTTTTACCGCTTACGGCGTGGCCGGTATTCTCGGCCCGGTGGCCGGCGGGGTCCTTTTTGATGCGACAAGACAATATATCCTGGCTTTTGTCTTCGCAGGGACCATGTGTTTTGTTGCGGCCGGATGCTCGATCATCTTATGGGGGCTGGTCAAGATCCATGCGCGTGAAACAAATTTACAGGGAGCGTGAATTGTGAGAGCGAATAGATTTCTTAGCCTGATGCTTTTGGTCCTGACGGGATGTGTAACGTCGCAAACAAAGGAAGTGCAGACCGTTTTAGATAATTATAAAACGGTTATTTTTGAGGACGCCATCGGCCTGGATGAGGCAAAGATTATCGCGCAGAGGCAATTGGTCAAAAAGAATGTTGTGGACCTTTACGATCTTTCCCATCCCCAGGTCGAAGAGAATGTTTCGGCCCTTCCGAATAACCAAAATCATTGGTTCATTTATTTTGAAGAAAAACGGCCCAGCAGCATTCCGTTCGTCTTTATGGTCGTTGTCGATAAGCAAACAGGCGGGATCCAATTTGCCGACGATTACAACGAAGGCAATCTTTGGATCCTGGAGTCGGGGTTGCTGCGTTAAATCTGTCATCCTGACGCTCCCTCGTCCGATAGAGGGGTGGAAGGATCTTTTAGTAAAGAGATTCTTCACTCGCTGCGCTCGTTCAGAATGACGTGAGTTTGTGGTTCCATTCAAATATCATGTCCGTCATAACATCCTTCCCGCCGATCGTTGATTCCCGCTGCCAAATTCTTATCTTGGGTTCCATGCCGAGCATTAGATCTCTTCAGGCGCAGGAATATTACGCGCATCCGCAGAATCAGTTCTGGAAGATCATGGCTGTGCTTTTAGGCCATGCGTTGCCGCTCACCTATGCCCAGAAAAAAAGAATGCTGCTGAAAAGCCGTATCGCCTTATGGGATGTTATTTCTTCCTGCAAGAGGGAGGGGTCGCTGGATTCCCGGATCCGACAGGTCAAGTTTAACGACTTTGCAGCCTTGTTCAAAAAATACAAGAGCATCCGGGCGGTGTTTTGTAACGGAAATACGGCGTTTAAACTTTTTCAAAAGGCTTCTCACCGCTGCGATCTGCCGGTTTTTCCCGTGCCCTCGACGAGCCCGGCGTATACGAAATCTCTTGCGTGGAAGACGGGGCGCTGGAAAAACATTCTCCCCATAATTGATGATAGGCAAAGATTATTTGACAAATCATCAAAAGTCTGATAACCTGTTTTCTGTCAAATAAAGAATTTTAATCCCCCCAACATTTCCCGCTTCTGCCGCATCACGTAATTTCTTACCTCCGGCATTATTTCCGTTTCCCCGGAAAAGGATCATGCCATGAACTCTTTTTCAAAACTCCAACGAAGGGCCTTCTTAAAAGCATTTCTCATTTTATCGCTGTTGTTCCCCTTGCGGGGGTACGCGCAAACCGCACCGGAACAAGTCCAGATTTCTTCCCATTTTGAGGAAGACCTGACAATCTTGGGCGAATGCCCCGATTATCCGGACGGAACGCAGAATGTAGAATGGACCATTTATCTTGCCTGGGATGTGGCTCCGGATGCCCCGTTCTATGATACCCAAAGCCCGATCGGCTATTGGGGAACGCTGGGCGCTTCATCGGTTCCCTATCCGGCTATGATGCTTCCGCCGAATCATCATTGGCGGGAGCAACTTGTCTGGATGCGCGGCTGCTTTCATATAGAGAAGACTCGCCAGGCTTACCGCGATCAGAATTGGCGTGTTTCGGCGGAATTTCATTATCCGGAAGGGGGAAGCGGACGGGTATCTTCTGCCACTACGGATTTTGACGGCCAGCCTGACCTGATTGCGCGCAGCAAGCTGGTTTCCGTCGAAGGGATGACGATAACGAAGGATCCTATCAATATCGCGACAGGGGAAATGATCCTTCAGGCCACGGATTCTTTTCTGGAAGGGAAAGGGCCCGCTTTGCAGCTCACGCGCACCTACCGCTCCCAATCCAATGCGCAAGGGCTCTTCGGATACGGTTGGCATAGCGCGTATGACCGGAATCTTACGGAAGATATCGCCGGGAATGTGAGGATTTTCAACGAACAGGGGGGCGGCCAGTACTTCAACAAGAAAGAAGATGGCGACTATCTGCCGTCGCCGGGGAGTTATGCGATGTTGGCCAAAGGAGCCAATGGCCTGTTTGCCGTGACGGATAAGCGCGGGATTGTAACAACATATGGATTAGAGGGCCGAATGTCGTCGATTACAGACCGCAACAATAATACTTTGCGCTTTGTTTTTGATCCCGCGGGTTCCGGGACTGCTTATATCGAAGACGCAGGAGGCCGCAGGATCAGGATAACGCTGGATGCATCGGGGAGGATTATTGCGGCCGAAGACCCTGCGGGAAGGACCATGCAATATACGTACGACGCATCGGGAAATCTCATAACGGTCACGGATCCCGACGGAAACTTTGCGGCATACGAATATAATAATTCACATAATATTGTTAAGGTGACTAATAGGAACGGGCATCACACGTATTTTGCTTATGATCCGTCAGATCGCGCCATCCGGAATTGGCAGGACGACGATGTGAATAAGGTCACATTGACATATCCGGCGCCGGGGCGAACGGATGTTGACGACGCTTTAGGCCGGCGCAGCATTTATTATCATAATCAGTTCGGGCTCACGGTCCGAGAGGTCGATGCTCTTGGGAATACCCGGCGAGAGGGATGGGACCTTAACATGAACCGGACATCCGTCACGGATGCCCGCGGCTATAGAACGGAGTTTGAATACGATGACCGCGGCAACCTGATCCATATTACCGATCCCTTGGGGGCGCAAACAGTTTATACCTATACCGGGGATTTCAATCTCGTGGACTCAAGGACAGATGCGCTGAACAACAGTATGTTTTACTCTTATGATGAGCGAGGGAATCTCCTGACGGTAACAGATGCGCTCGGCCAGCAAACGCGCATGGATTATGATGCTTCCGGCAATTTGATCAATACAACCGATCCGATGGGGCATGTAACGGTCTTTGAATATGACGCCTTCGGTCAAGTCGTTCGAACAGCCGACGCGCTTTCTAATACCACGCTGATGACATATGATGCGTCCGGGAATAATCTTAGCAAAACTGACGCTCAGGGAAACACAACCGAGTTCATCTACGATGCGGTGAACCGTCTTGTCTCGGTCCGGTTTGCCGATGGAACGGAGGAGTCTTATGGGTATGATGCCTATGGTAATCAGATCAGCGTAACGGACCGCAACGGGCGGACAACAACTCACGATTTTGATGTCTATGAGCGCCTTGTTCGGGTCGTTGATCCTCTTGGGAATGCCATGCAGTATTCCTATGATAAGGAAGGGAACGCCCTTTCGCTCACGGACCCGAAAGGGGGCGTGACAACATTCGCGTATGATGCGCTCGGGCGGTTGTCTCGGGAAACCTCACCGACGGGCAAGACCGCCGAATATTTATATGATCCTGATGGCAATCAAGACGCATCCATTGATCCTAACGGTCACATGGTCCGTTATGTTCATGATGCCATGAATCGCTTGGTTCATAAGGAATATCCCGACCAAACGGGTGTTTCTTTTTCTTACGATGCGCTCGGCCGGCAAATATCCATGACAGATGGGCGCGGGGTCACGTATTACAATTATGATGCGCTTGGCCGGCTGCTTTCTGTCCATGGCCCGGAACCGGAACAGATGATCGGTTATACGTATGATGCGGCTGGCAACCGAACGGAGATGATAACGCAAGATGGAAGGATGATCTCGTACGGCTATGATGCGTTGAACCGCCCAACCAGTATTTCAGACGCTTCAGGATCAACGGAATATCTGTATGATGCGCTGTCCAATACAACAGGGATCTATTATCCCAGCGGCGCTTCCGTGAATTATTCGTACGATGCTATGGGCCGGCCCGTCGAGGTTACCAATATCGGCGCGAAGGATATCACTCTTGCCGCCAACAGCTATATTCACAATGCGGCGGGCATGGTCGTTCAGAAAAAAGATGAGAACGGAACGACGACGGATTATCAATATGACGGCCTCGATCGGCTTGTCCGGGAGACAAAAAAAGGCACGGATAGTAAAAGTGCGGAGAAAGTTCTCTATGATTATCAATATCTCTATGATGCGAACGGCAATAGGACGCAATTGGAAAAAATGACGACGCTCAGAACGTTCTGGGTGGACGATGTGAATGATATGCCACAAAAGGTCTTAGACAACATGAAAGCAGCTGGCTATAGCGCTCCGAAACGGCGGGATCCCGACAAGCCGCTTTCGCTCGTGAAGACGTACAGTTATGACGCGGATAACCGGCTGCTTTCCTGGGACCATGCAATTGAAATTGACGCGCTTCAATTCCCGATCGAAACGGTTGTCTACGCTTATGACAGCAATGGCAACCGCGGGCAGGAGCGGCGCGTCCGGACTGGCGAGCTGAATCCTATAGTAACGAATTACGAATATGATTATCAGGATCAGTTGACCGGTTTGTCATATGAGAATCGCCCGAATACGGAAAATATTCTTTCAGCGGTCTTTGAATATGACGGCAACGGATTAAGGACAAAGGCTATTGAAGGTGATACAATAACACAGTATTATCACGACGGCTCGGATATTGTTCTTGAGACGGACGGTCTGGGCGTAACGCGCAGGTCCTATCTGCGCGCTCCCGGGCTTCCTGGAGGGATCCGAAGCTTGATTTCCGAACGAAGTTTACAGGAAGAGGTTATTGGCAAAGGCAAGAACAAGGAAGTTGCGCTCATTGAAAAGAATAACTATTATCATTATGACGCTTTAGGATCGGTCGTTGGTTTGTCTGAAGACAGTGGCTATGCGGTCGCTCGTTATGATTACGACGCGTTCGGCCGGCCGCTGCAAGTAACCGATAGTATCGCGAATGACTATCTTTTCGCGACAAAAGAATACGAAAAGCATGCTGGACTTTATTTCTTCGGGGCGCGCTATTACGATCCGTTTGCGGGCCGCTGGCTGACACCGGACCCGATGGGGTTCATCGACGGGCCGAATGTCTATGCCTATGTGAAGAACAATCCCGTCAATCTGGTCGATCTTTTTGGCTATGATGCGATTGTTCTCAATGCGCCGAGAGGGGCTGCGATTGCCGGTCACCAGGCTATTGCCATCGGCGATGATCAGACAGGATGGGATTATTATAGCCGGGAAGGGTTCAAAGCGCCGAATACCCATGAAAAATTCAATTCTTTGCAAGAGATGCTGGCAAGCCACGACGGCTCTTTAGCTAAACGGTATTTCAATAAATTCAGGATTCCAACGACCGCAGATCAAGATCATCAGATGAGAACCTACGCTAACCGTCATATCAATGATCGGTACAGTCTGCTTTATAACAACTGCAGCGATTTGGTGACCGGCGCTTTGCAAAGCGGAGGAATTAAAACAGGCTATCGACCCATTGGCAATTGGCCGAATATTGCTTATAAAAATATTATTCATGCCAATACAAAGGAATAAAAAGGAGATTTTTATGGAAAAAGATGCCGTACGCATGACCAGAAGGACCTTATTGGCAATAGTATCTTTCTTAGGGATTCCGGCCTTGGCATATGGAAATATGGTTTGGCCTGCTTTGTATGTTGAGACAAAAATAAATTCTCTGCCCATTATCGCTTCCAGCCTTGCCCTGGAATATTTAGCTATCCGATGGCTCTTTCAGGTCGGTATTCGCCAAAGTTTCCTTTATACGGTTATTGCCAACCTGGCATCGGGCGTGATCGGATTGGCGCTCCGGCCGTTATCCGGCATCCTTTGGGAAGTTTCTTTAGGGCAGGCGGTTATTTTTCTTTTTCGTTGGGGAACGTTCAATCCCGTGGCGTGGTTCTTTGTTCCTGTAATTGGCGGCGCATTGAATGCCGGGCTGGAACTGCTGTGCATCAAACTTGTTTGGAAGGAGAAGTTCACTCGAAGAAGATTCTTTGCTTTTTGGGCGGTGAACTGGCTCACGGTCGGCATCGCGACCCTTTGGGTTGTGGCCGCGCCTCCGTCAATGTAAGAGATCGATACGGCTAAAGCGGGGTACGATAGGGAATTAAAATTCAGTATTGTGCCCCGTTTTTATTTGATAGAATAAATACCGACAGCGGTTCAGGAAGAAACATAAGAGAGAATATGAAAGACGAACGTCTATCGCAGCGCATTGAGATCGAGCTGCCCGCAAAACTATGCTTTCAGGCTCAGCCGAATGCCTGGACGAAAGCCACGATCATCAATATCTCCACTAACGGGTTTTGCTTCCGCACGGAGGCCAAATTCAATGATCTTCTCAACGAAAAGCCGATCGTTCGGCTTCAAATCGCGATCGCGAAAAAAGAAAGCGTAGAGCTTGTGGTCCAAGTCGTTTGGGCGGGAAAGACAAGCAGCTATCATTGCCTTGCCGGCGGAGAGATCCCGAGCCCTTCCGGCCCGGACTATGAAAAGATCCTGGAATTCTATACGAAGCTTTTAAGGGAACGGCTCTGATTTTCCTGAGGTCATTGCGGCAACAGGAGGCTGTTGGCCGGGAATACTTTCAAGAGGCTTCCATCGAAGGCGATGGAAAGTTTAGAGATAACGGTTCAGAAGGGCAAACAATTCCGTCTTGGTTTTACACTGCAGGATTTCTTCGCGAGTTTTTTCCGATATTAAAAACCGGCTGATCTCCGACATGATGCGCAAATAGGGCTCAGGGTTTTTCTCCGGGATCAATGTTAAGATAAAAATCTGGGACGTTTTTTTATCCAAAGAATCAAAATCAACGCCTGTTTTGCTGACTCCCACGGCGATCGTCAGATGATCGACGCATGCCGTTTTGGCATGAGGCAAAGCGATGCCGTCCTGCATGCCTGTGGACATGGTCGATTCGCGCTTCCATAAATCGTTTAAAATATCATTTCTTTTCGATGGATTCACTTGGCCCGATTTAATCAGCAAGGCCACCAACTCTTCCAGGATCTCTTTCTTGGTTGTTCCCTTGAGTTGCGTCTCGACCGCAAGGGGCGAAAGGACATCGCGGGCTTCCGAGCGATTTTCGATGACCCCATTTTCGGCTTCAAAGATTTTCTTGGCGATTTTTTCCCTGTCTGAAAAAGATTCGAGCTGCTGCATGTAATGCTCGACATTCGCGATCACTTCGTAAAAAAGCGTATGGATGAACGCCACATCCTGGACCAAGCAATCAAACAGGAATTCTTTGGGGCCGTAGGTCAGGGTGATGAAGGAGCGGTTCTTGCGAAGATTGAACGCGTGGCTGGTGCGGCCCATATTATGAATAAAAAAACCTTCTGTTTCAAATGCCTCAAGGACCTTGCGCAAAAGAAGGTCTGCGGTCTCGGGATTGGGCATGGCAAAGCGGATCAGCCTGGATTCTTTTTTTATGGGCGGTTCTTTGCGTAAAACCGGCTTGGGAGAAACAAGCAATTTATCTAAGATCGGGGGCGTGATCAGAGTTGTCACAAATGTCATGATCATGGCAATATTGAAAATCTCGTTGCTGATAATGCCTGAGGACAACCCGATGCCGGCGATGATCAAGGCGACTTCGCCTCGCGGGATCATGCCGACGCCGATTCTCAAGGCGCCGCGCCAATTGAAATTCAGGAACAGCGCCGGAAGGCCGCAACCGGCCAATTTGCTTAAGATCGCGAAGATGATATAGATTGTTCCCAACAGCAGGATTTGGGGCGAGGCCATTTTTTCTAGATCGATCAGCATGCCCATGACGCAAAAGAAGATCGGCACAAAAAACTTCTGGAGCATTTCCATCCGTTCCTGGATGATAAAGGCCAGATCGGTCTTGGACAGGGTCAAGCCCATGACATAGGCTCCGATGATCATGGCGAGGCCGGATTTTTCAAATATTCCCGCTAAAAGAAGGGTCATGGCGAAACTCAGGATGACGATCGTTTCGCGGTTCTTGATGACTTTAAGCCATTTGCTCAGGTGATCGGCATAAATCAATCCGGCGGCCGTGAAGAAAAACCAAATGGAAAGGGCCTTGAACGTGATGAAAGAGACTTGTTTCCATTCGACATGGCCGCTCTTAGCCATTCCGATAACGATGGCAAGAACAATGATGCCCAGAACATCGTCGATGACGGCTGCCGACAAGATCGTCACGCCTTCGGGAGAATTCATCTTATGCCGTTCGGTGAGGATGCGGGCGCTGATACCAACCGAAGTGGCTACGGAGGTAACGCCGAGGAATAAGGGAATGGGGTGAAAAAAACCGGTATGGATGCCCCAGAGGCGTTCCGATATTAAAATACCTAAGAAATCGCCGGCTAAAAAACTGACAATAACTCCTGACAAGGCAATGATGGAACCGGCAAAAGAAAATTGGATGAAGGCCTCGATATCTGTTTCGAGACCGGTGAGGAAAAGAAGGATAATAGAGGCCACTGCAGAAAAACTGTAAAGCTCAACAGATATCGGAAAAGACTCTTGAAGGGGAAAGATGCCGTATTCGAACCCGAAAAAAGGGATTTTCCCTAGGAAATACGGCCCGATAATGACGCCGGCAATAATTTCGCCGAGAACGGCAGGCAGTTTCCATTTAGTGAAGCAAAGGCCCCCCAGCCATGCGGCGATCAGGATAATGCTGAGTTGAAACACAAGCAGGCTTATGTGGCTGACAAGGTCTAATTCCGGGCCGGGTTCGGCGGCATAGGAGGCGCGCGAGAATATCATGAGGCCGCCCAAAATGCCGAAAGCGATATTTAAATATTTTCTAACCATGGATTTCTTTTCATGATCGTGTTTTAAATCTTAACTAAAGCGGGGGAAAATTAAGCCCTAATTCTATGCCCAAATATCGCTTTTGTCAAAATAAACATAGAATTTAGTTGGCGGACGCATCTTTTTGATATTTCCATGGAAAAGGATAGAAAAAATGATAAATTGCTGTAGAATAACAGAGTGTTGCGGATAAACTTTGGAAGAAAAGGACCGTATGCCCAAAGTCAATGATTTGGTCGAATGGGATTACGCCGGGTCGCATTACAGCTTGTATGTCAAGCATTTTACCGATGACGACGGCCGCCGCGGCATGACCATGATTTTTGAGGATGTCACGCACGAAAAAGTAACGGAAATAGTGGTCCCCGCGCGCAAGTTTGCGGCTTTTCTTCAGGCCGTTAACGGTGGCGAAGAAAGGTACCGGGGATTGCCCTGAAGGGTTTCGCTTAAAGAAAGGAGCGGGAAATGAAAAGAATGTTCTTAGCGGGGATTTGTTTGGTCTTGACCGTGGCTTGTATCGGATGCAACACGGTTCGGGGATTGGGCAAAGACGTGACGACGGTCGGCGGATGGGTCGTCAAGGGCGCGGATAACGTCGAGGATTCCGGAAACTAAAATTCTCCGGGCACTGGCCATGTGGGACTGCAAGTATAAAGTGGGTAGGGACGGCTGCCGCCTGAGAAAAGTGGGATGCTATCCCGGTGGGAAAAAATGTGTTCTCCGGGGGAAGTTCTCGTTTCCTTTTCGTGAGGAGCCGGATCCATTAGAAGCTGTTCCCGAGAAGGCCAGAAAGAAAAGAACAAAAAGATGACTGATTGTTGTCTCTCAAGGCCCGGTGCGAACCGGGCCTTTTTTATTTTCTCCTTTTGAAATGGATTTGCTCCCTTGACAAAAAGTCACTCTGTAGTATCATAGGTGTTAAAATAAGTCAGTAAATAACTTATATAGAGCATTCGATGACCACAAGTCCTGCGGCAGCAATACAGAAAAGCGCGTTCACTCCCAATATACGGCAATTCATCATCGTTGGAAATCCGAATGTCGGTAAAAGCGTGATTTTCGGGCTTTTGGCCAACAAATACGTGACGGTTTCCAATTATCCCGGAACGACCGTCACGGTTACAAAAGGATGGATGGAGCTGCCCGAAGGGCCGATCCCTTTGATTGATACGCCCGGCGTCAATAATCTGACCCCGAATTCCGAAGAGGAAGTTGTTACGCGCGATATTATTTTGTCGTCTCAGGCTTGCGACAAGGTTATCCAGGTCCTGGATACCAAGAATCTCAAGAGGGGGCTTTTTCTCACGATTCAGCTGAGCGAGATGAAGAGCTGCGCCATTCTGGCGCTCAATATGTGGGATGAAGCCAAACTGCGCGGCTACGAATTAAACATCAAAAAACTCGAAGAGATTTTCGGGGTTCCGTGCGTTCCGACCGTCGCGATCCAGAAAAAAGGGGTTTATGATCTCAAGAAGCATGAATGCCGGCACTTCAGCTATAAAATCCAATATCATGAAGCGATTGAATCTGCTTTGGCCAAATTATCCAAGCTGTTGCCGCCTTCGGGCATCTCGCTTCGGGCGCAAGGCTTGATGGTTTTAAGCGGAGATGAAACTTTCACGGGATCTCTTCGGGAGAAGGTTTCGGAAGAAGTTTTCAGGCGAATTATGGAGATTCGCGAACAGGCCGAGCACATGTTGAATCGGGATTTGCGACGGGCTATCGATAATGCGCGGATGGCCGAAGCTGAACGCATTTCAACACTTGTTTTGAAACAGACCCAGCAGCCAAGAATCCGGAGGCTTTGGAACGGGCTGGAAAGAATGACAACGCATCCTTTCGGCGGGTTTGTGATCTTATGCGGCATTCTTTTTCTCATGCATCATTTTGTCGGGGTGTTGGGCGCCGGGGTGCTGGTTGATTTAACGGAAAACCGCCTGTTTAACGGGATCATTAATCCTGCGATGATCAGGTTTTTTGATTTTTTGATGCCGTTTGCCCACGAGCATGTTATTGCGGATGGAATTGTTTTGCCGGAATATGCCTTGGGAGATTCTCATTTAAGCGTTTTTCAATCTCTTTTCCGGTTTGTTCACGATTTCTTTGTGGGGGAATACGGCGCCATCACCATGGCGCTGACATACGGATTGGCCATCATTTTCCCGGTTGTGATCACGTTTTTTCTGGCTTTTGGGATTTTAGAGGACCTGGGCTATTTGCCAAGGCTGTCCATTTTGCTGAACCGGCTCTTTAAGACGATCGGGCTGAACGGGAAAGCCGTCTTGCCGATGATGTTGGGTTTGGGGTGCGACACGATGGCCACAGTAACGACGCGCATCTTGGATACGAAAAAAGAACGGATCATCACGACATTCCTTCTGGCATTGGCCGTGCCTTGTTCCGCCCAGCTTGCGGTGATTCTCTTTCTTCTGCAGGGCGGCATCGGGATGAAGGGGATTCTGGTCTGGGTCTCAATTGTCGTTATGGTGTTTTTTCTGGCCGGCTGGATGGCCTCAAGGCTTGTTCCTGGCGACGATAATCCGCTGATTTTGGAGATCCCGCCCTTGAGGATCCCGTCCCTGCGCAATATTGTTTTAAAAACATTAGCGCGCGTGGAGTGGTATTTGAAAGAAGTAATCCCTGTTTTTTTGATCGGCACGGGCATGTTGTTTCTGTTAAGCGAGCTAAATCTTCTGGCCTTGATCGAAAGGTTTCTCCGCCCGCTTGTTGTCGGGTGGCTGGGATTGCCGTCACAGAGCGCCGAGGCTATTCTCATGGGATTTTTCCGTCGGGATTATGGGGCCGCGGGATTCATTCACATGTTCGAAAAAGGGATTTTGGACCAGGCGCAGATCCTGGTCGGCGTTACAACGATCACTTTGTTTGTGCCTTGCGTGGCCAATGCCTTAATTATGATCAAAGAGCGCGGCTATAAAATGGCGTTCGCGATGTTCGCGATCATCATGGTCATGGCTTTTGGCGTCGGAGGTCTGCTAAACCAGATTTTACAGCGCGGATGGATCGTATTATGATATTCCCGGTCAAACCAGAACCTGTGCATTTGCCGTCGGGAGCCATGAAATGCCCACTCTGCGGGTATTCTTTTGAAAAAGGGCAAAAAACAGCATGTAACAAATGCCCTTTGCATTATGGGAATTGTAACTTTGAAAAATGCCCCCATTGCGGCTATGATATTCCCCGGAGCAGTTATCTCTGGGATCTTGCCGTCAAAACCATCGGTCGATTAAAGAATGCGAGAAAAAATAATGCCCGAACACGAACTAAATGAAAATCAGGAAATGTTCCTTGAGCGTTTGTGGTGCCTGAAAGAAAAGGATAAAAATGCCGAGTGTGTCGTGATGGGAACGCAGGACCAACTAGGCCAAAAAAGGCTTCTTGAAGATCTGCGGGAAAAAGGGTATTTAAAAACCAGTGGGGAAGATGTCGATTTTCTTCCTAAAGGCGAGGCGTATACCCGGGATATTATCCGACGCCGGCGCCTGACAGAGGTTCTCCTTTACAATATTCTGAAGTTGGGAATGAATGCGGTTGAGACAAGCGCCTGCAAGATCGAGCATATTATCAATCAGGAGGTCACGGACAGCATTTGCGCGTTTTTGGGGCATCCGGACCAGTGCCCGCACGGGCGCCCCATTCCCCGTGGCAATTGCTGCCGGCAACGCAGCGAGAATATCGAGCCCCTTATCAAACCGCTCAATAAGATCCCTTTGGGAAAACAGGCCAGAGTCGTTTTTGTCGCGGCCGACGAAGGGGGCGTATTGCGCCGCCTGACAAGCCTGGGCGTTTATCCCGGGGCGGTCGTGAGCATGCGGCAGCATCAACCGACGGCGATTTTAAAAGCTGGAGAAACGGATATTGCGCTTGAGCCGACGCTGATCGAAAGGATCCATTGCCGTTTAATGACATTGTAAGAATCTCCTTGGCCAGAAGATGCCCCTAGCTGATTTTAAAATACAAATTTTGATTGTTCTTTGTTCTATCGCTTTTCTTTGGCTGTTTTCCAAAATGATGAAAGTTCTATGGGCATTAACGATCCTGGTTTTTATCTTGATCGGACTAGTTTTAACGGTGCCTGCCTTGCGCGAATGGGTTTTCAATTTCTTTTAATGCCATCCTTGCCCATCTTCCTTTCGCTATGAATTTCCAGCAATTATAGTTTCGAAAATGTCATGGCATGATAGAATGGTACAGATTTCACTCCAGAGATCTGGCGAAAGGGAAGGCTTATGAATCGCGTTCTGCGCAATGATCCCTGCCCTTGCGGCAGCGGCAAGAAATACAAAAAGTGCTGCATGAATGCCGCAAAAAAGGGTTTCCTCAGCGGAAAAATTCCCGGGAAGAACAAAAAAGTTTATGCGGTCTTGGCCGCCATATTTATCTTAAGCATTTTTCTGCGTTATTACGGCTTTCAACAGCCGCATGGCCTGACCTTCGACGAGGGGCTGTACGGCCAGCTTCTCGCGCGTCAATTAGAGGAAGATCCTGCCAATTATTCCACCCAAGCGGCCTATCAGCGCCTGATCGCTCAGGAGCCCGGGCGGTATATTCCTGAATATCTGGACAAGCCTCTGTTCAAGCATCCCCCGGTTTATTGTTATCTGATCGCGCTGAATTATAAAATGTTCGGCCGAGGCGATCTTCAGGCGGTAAGCGTATCGATCATTTTAGGCAGCCTCATGATCCTTGCGGTCTTTCTTTTGGGCGCGGTTCTTTATGATCACCGCGTCGGGCTGCTTTCGGCCTTTTTGCTTTGCATCGATCCCGTGCACTGGGTCTGTTCCGAGCGGATCTGGATGGAGACCACATTGAGCTTCTTCATGCTGCTGGCCATTCTTTTCTTTACGCTTGGGCAGAAACAAAAATTTTTCTTCCTTTTCAGCGGAGCGAGTATCGGTTTGGCGATCCTGACCAAATATCCGGGGGCTTTATCGCTGTTCGTCCTTTTTTCTTTTGCCCTGGCGATGGAACGCTCCTTATTAAAAGAAAAGTGGTTCTGGGCCTTAAGCGGCGTTTCTTTGCTGGTTTTTTCACCGTGGTTCGTTTGGAATTGGAGGGTTTACGGGAATCTTTGGGATGTATTTGTTTCGGCGCACGATCTTGCCTATCATTGGAATAGCGCTATTAACGTGATTTCAACGCATAAAATTTTCGTGTTTGGTTTTTTTCTTTTGAGCGGTGTTTTTTTCTTCATGCGGCCCATGGCAGATTTTTTTTGGGCATCAAGGGCGGAACAACGGAAAGGGCTGAAAAGGAAATATTTTGTTATTTTGTGTTCTGCGGCTCTGGTTTTTGCTGTCTCAGCCGTTCCATTCTTGCGCGCCATGATAAAAGAAATGTTCGTTTGGAAAAGCGCTATTGAAGTCGGCTGGTCCAATCCTTTTAGCTTAGGGCCCTGGCATTTTTACATAACGCGGCTAGCTGAATTGTCCCCGTTTTATGTTTTTTCTTTCATGTCATTTTCTTTATTTTTCGGTAAGAGCAGGGGAGACAAGCTTCTGGTATGGTCTTCGTTCTGGATTTTAACGGCCTTTATTCTGCTCGGGAATTATCAATCGCGCTATATTCTCCCGGCTGTTCCGTTTCTGATCGTTCTTTCGGCGCGGTGGCAAGTATTGGTCTATGACCGATTCTCCGCGGTTCCAACGGCGGACGGAAAAGATTCGCCTCGGGCCAAAAAGAATTTGATCTTTAAGATCCTTTTCTTCGGAATGGTTCTATATTTTATTCTTAAAACATTGAGGGCCGGTTTGCTGATCGCGATCGGGCCCGATTTCGGCTATTTCTGATATGAGACGCTTCATTTGTTTTATGGTTATTCTCGTCGCGTGCGCGGGAATTTGTAGCTCGGAGGAATCCATGGGCGCATTGGATCTAAATTCAGGGGGTTTTAAAACAGCTACGTTTGGCGGCGGATGCTTCTGGTGCATGGTCAAACCGTTCGACCGATATCCGGGAGTCGTTGAGGTCGTTTCTGGTTACACCGGCGGGCACACAAAGGATCCGACTTATGAGGAGGTTTGCTCCGGGAAGACCGGCCATCTTGAGGCCGTTCAAATCACATACGATCCGAATAAGATCTCTTATCAACAGCTTTTAGATATTTTTTGGCGGCAGATCGACCCTACGGATGCTGGGGGCCAATTTCATGACCGGGGAGAGCAATATACAACGGCGATCTTCTATCATGACGAAGAACAGAAGGAATCCGCAGAGGGCTCCAAGCAAAAGATAGCGGATTCGCGCAAGTACAATAAGCCCATTGCGACAAGGATCATCAAGGCTTCCGAATTCTTTAAAGCTGAGGAATATCATCAGGATTATTATAAGCGCGATCCGCTTCGGTATGAAACTTACCGCCGTCTTTCGGGAAGGGATTCTTATCTAAAGAAGATTTGGGGCGAGGAGCCGGTTCATCCCAAAGAGTGATCTGAGATCAGAAGACATGAAGGCGTTCTTGGCTAAATTTTTTCACGGTATTTTCTTTATCATTTGCGTAGACCTTGCCGCCACAGGGCTTTGGGGCTGGGGGGCCACTCATTATTTTGAGCGTCATCCGCCCTCAAAAGCTCCCATCGCCGCCGTTCTCATGGCAGATTATAATGAAACTATGGAAGATTTGGGGGCGGAAACGCAGCGCCGGCTCAACCATGCGCGCGCTCTCTACGATGCAGGACAGGTCGAATATATTTTATGCGCCGGAGGGGCGCGGCCCGGTCTGAACATGTTCGGATCGGAATCCATGCGGCGATTTCTGATCAACGCCGGCATTCCGGAAGAAAAAGTTTTTTTAGAGAGGAAATCCTACGATTCCAAAACCAATTGGGCCATGATCCGTCAAATTGTTGCGAATTATGGCTGGAGCAAGGTCGTTATTGTCAGCTCGCCCTTTCATCTTTATCGCTTTCGCCAGATCGTCAGGGAGGGGCCTCCGCATTCCTTGGAAGTGTTTTTTTCTCCGTATCCGTTCAAAGGGGCGAAGCCCTCTATGACATATTTTGATATGTGGGTCCAGATCCATTATCAGTGGGCGGCCCATTATGCTCAATTGCTTCCCGAGGATATTTATAAAAAACTCGTCTACCGGATGCGGGCGCAGTGAACTTTCTTGATCGATGTGGCTTCCTCTCATACTAATAACGGCATTTTTTATTTCCTTGCAGGATGTGCTTGGGAAAAAGGTTGTTGGCAAGGTTGACCCCTACGTCGTGGCTTGGTCATGGTTTTTCTTTTCCTTGCCGCTCTTGGGGCCCAGCCTTTGGGTTGCGGGGGTCCCGCCGCTTGGCCGGCAGTTTTGGCCGGTTTTAGGCGTTGCGACGGCGCTCATGACGGTGGCTTCGATCTTTTATTTTTTGGCGCTCAAGGAATCCGATCTTTCTCTGGCAGTGCCGATGCAAGCTTTAACCCCGCTTTTTTTATTGATCACGTCTCCCGTGATGTTGGGAGAATTCCCGGGGATCTTCGGCGGCGTTGGAGTCATTTTCATTGTTCTTGGCGCCTATATCCTTCATTTTAAGGAACGTCTTACCAAAGGTTTTTGGGGGCCGTTCAAAAGCCTGATCAGCGAAAGGGGCTCGCGCTACATGCTGATCGTAGCGGTCCTCTATAGTGTTTCGGGAAATCTGGACAAGATCGGTGTTATCCATTCTTCGCCTTTAATGTGGATTTTTTCTTTGGACCTTGCCGTCACGATTGTTTTGGGGGCGGTGGCCTTGAAATGCACAAGAAACATAGGAAGCCAGGTTCGGGAGGCCTGGCCGCTGTTATTGGCTCTTGGGATATGCAGCGGCCTGGGGCTTATTTTTCAGATGATCGCCATCAGGATGACGATCATTCCGTATCTGATCGCGGTGAAAAGGACCAGCGTTATCATGACATCGTTTTTCGGTTTTTTCCTGTTCAAAGAAAAAGAGTTGCGGGAACGGCTGATTGGCGCAATACTAATGGTCTTGGGGGTATTGATAATCTATTTCTTTCAATGATGCGGGGGATCCGAATATGAAAAAGACGGTTATCATGGTTATTCTGATGGCGCTTGCTTATTATAGCCCTCAACCCGGATTGGCCCAATATTCAACGGGGGCCTACAGCGAAGTCGGGGCCAGCGATACTTCTGTTGAACGCGTTTCGGATTGGCTTGCAACTCTCGGCAAGACAGAAGAAGAAAAAATCCTGATCAAGTCCCGGCGTCGGGTAGCGCGCAAGATCAAAAAAGCGCAAGCCAGCATCGCCCGCAAGAAAAAGGAAATCGAGAGGATTAAGAGCCAGCAGTAAAACTGCTGAAGAAGAATAACAGTTCACTTAACAGGGAGGTCGGTATGAAAGGGATTCTTAAATTTGTTTTTATTCTTGCTGTGATCATCGCTCTATTGGTAGCTGGGCGCAACGTGATTGCAAAAGTTGCTATTGAGCAGGGTATGAAGGCCGCGACGGGAGTGCCGCTGAGCATCAAAAATCTCGACATTGGATTAGCCAAAACCCATATCGGGATCAATGAGCTGAACCTTTTCAACCCCGAGGGGTTTGCGGACAAGACCATGTTGCACGCTCCGGAAATTTTTGTGGATTATAATCTGGCGGCTTTGATGAAAGGGCAGGTCCACTTGGAAGATGTCCGGCTCAATTTTGATCAATTGGTCATTGTCAAAAATCAGCAAGGCCAGATGAATTTGGACGCCTTGAAACCGAAGGCCGGGGCGGACCAGACAACATCCAAGAAAGAAGACCAGGCTGGGACCAAGGAACAAAAAGCGCCTTCCGTGAGGATCGACCGGCTGTCTCTTAAGGTTGGCAAAGTTATTTACAAGGATTATTCCCAAGGAGGGGCGCCGGCCATTAAAGAATACAACATTAATCTTTCTGAGGAGATCAGGGATGTGACTGATCCCAAAAGCTTATTAAGCTTGATTGTTTCGAAAGCTCTTATGCAGACGGCGCTGGGATCGCTTGCCGATTTTAACATTGACGTAGAGAAGGCTTCTTCGCAGGCAGTTGATGCCCTTAAAGGCGAGCTCGGAACGTTTACGGACAAGATTAAGCTGCCGTTCGGGAATTGACAGGGCCGGGATAAAATGATTGCCAGGGAAAGACAAGGCTGCAGGATTTCTCCGCCTTGTTTCTTTAAAAAATCGTCTGATATTCTTGACAGATTTTTTCCGCGATAGTATATTTTTAGCTAAGTTGGACAGCCGGTAATTTTGGGGCGTCCGATTCTCTTGCTGCCGCATAATTCTCGTTGGGGTCGATGCAATATTCACATTATCAGGAGGGACTATGATAGAGATTAAAAACGTTTCGATGAACTATGGTTCAACGGTGGCTCTCGATCGTGTTTCTTTCTCGGTAGGCGAAGAAGGTATTCTGGGATTGCTGGGACCCAACGGGGCCGGAAAATCAACGTTGATGAAGATCCTGACAACGTTTATCTGCCCCAGCCAAGGAACGGCCAAGATCGGCGGTTTCGATATCCTTGAAAATCCCCTCCAGGTCAGAGAGATGGTCGGGTATCTTCCTGAGAGTGTTCCTCTTTATATGGACATGCGCGTGGATGAATATTTTGAATTTGTCGGCCATGCGAGGGGAATTCAGGGGGCGGCTCTCGACAAGAGATTCAAATGGCTACGGGAGGCTTGCGGGATCGCCTCGGTCTGGAAACACGGCATGCATGAGCTTTCCAAAGGGTATCGCCAGCGCGTCGGGCTTGCCCAGGCCCTAATCCATGACCCGAAAGTCTTGATTCTTGACGAGCCTACGTCCGGGCTTGATCCGCTGCAGATCATCGGCATCCGGCGTCTTGTCAAAGAGCTGTCGAAAGAAAAAATCATTATTTTTTCTACCCATGTTCTTAAGGAAGCGGAAGTTCTGGCGGACCGCATTGTTATTATCAACGAAGGAAAGATCGTTTCCCAAGGGACCCGGGAAGAGCTGGCTGAAGCTGCCATGAAGTACCGATGCCATGTTCTGACGGTCAAGGAAGACAAGGCGTCTGTGGAGCGGGCGCTGTCCGGCCTTCGGACGGCTAAGGATATCACTTTTGTCGAGCAGAATGCGCAGGGGTTTGTTACCTTTGAGGTGAAAAGTTCGTTTCAGTCCGACGAGACATGGCGGGAGATTGACGCGCTCAACAAGGAAAAAGGATGGCCGGTCAAGACATTCAGCGAGCGGACATTTAACTTAGAAGACATGTTCATCGCTCTCTTATCCAAGAACAAGAAAGAAAAAATGCTTGTTTGAGAAAGTTATTTGAGGAGGGGTCATTATGAGCAAACGAGGAAACACGGCATCGATATTCACCCGGGAATTATTCTCCTATTTTAACTCTCCTATTGCGTATATATTTATCGTGGTCTTTGTTGTGCTGACCAATGCGATGTTCATGACGCAATTCTTTCTGGTCGGCAACGCGGATATGCGATACTTTTTCGGCCTCCTTCCCATTATTTTATGCGTATTTATCCCGGCGATCACCATGCGCCTTTGGGCGGAAGAAAGAAGAGGCAACACCTTCGAATTGCTGCTTACCTTCCCGATGGAAGCGTATAAGCTGGTTTTGGGCAAATTCTTTGCCGGCCTGATCTTTTACCTTTTAACGCTTGCCGGGACGCTTTTGGTTCCGGTGATGCTGTTTATGGTCGGGAAACCGGACATCGGGCCGATCCTTGGCGGTTATTTGGGGTCGCTTTTCATCGGCGCCTTTTTCTTGAGCGTGGGGATCTTCATTTCCGGCCTTTGTAAAGATCAGATCGTTTCGTTCATTGTTGCGATGATCGCCTGTTTCTTCTTTTATCTGACGGGGCTTGATTTCATGGCCGGGCTGATCGACGGATGGCTGCCCGGGGTGGGGAGCTTTCTGAGGGTCAATTTTGGCATGACGCTGCATTTTGAAAGTTTTCAAAAAGGCGTCATTGATAACCGCGATATCCTTTATTTCGTTGTGATGACGGCGGTTTTTCTTGTCCTGAACGTGTTTTCGATCGAAGACCGGCTCCGGCCGAAAGCGAAGCTGTTCTTCTCGACGGCCGTGGGGATCTGTATAGCGATCAGCGTGATTCTCAATTCCCTTTTTATGGACATTCCCCTGGGGCGATATGACCTTACGGAGAACAAGCTTTATACGGTTACGGAATCGTCAAAAAATATTTTAAGAGAGTTAAAAGCCCCCGTTTTGATCAAAGTGTATATTTCTCGGGCCGAGAGCATGCCGACGGCGCTCAAAACTCTGGAGCAGGATATTACCGATCGGTTAGATGAGCTTCAGGTTTTTTCTGGCGGCAATCTTTCTTATAAGATATTCCACATGGAAACCATCCGGCAGCAGGCCGAAGAAGGCAAAAGCGAGGATTCGCTTGAGGATAAGCTCCAGCAAAAAGGCATTGCGCCCTTTGAAGTGCGCAGCATTGAGCAGGATGAATTAGGGATCAAGCTCATCTATTCCGCGATCGCCATTGCCTATAAGGAAAAAGAAGAAGCGATCATTCCCCGCATTATTCCCGAAAATATCAGCAATCTCGAGTATGAGCTTGTATCGCGCATTTATCGGATGACTCTGGAGAAAACGCCCAAAGTCGCTTTGGTGGCGCCCTATACGGACAAGCAAGCCGATGCTCGGATGCAGCAAATGCTTAGGCAGTTCGGGCAGACGCTTCCGGACCAGTACCGGGAAGATAAATTCCGTTATCTGGACGGGATCATGCGCTATGAGAACTATGAGGTGTCCAGGATCCGTTTGACCAAAGAAGAGCCGATCCCGGAAGGGACGGATACGCTGGTCCTGGTGGCCCCCGAGGAGCTCAACGATCGTCAAAGATACGAGATCAACCGATTTCTCGCCGCCGGAGGCAACGTGATCATCGCCGCCCAAGGCTTTATGTATAATTATCAAACGGCCGGCATGCAAGGCGTCAGCATTATGCCGCAGCAGATCAATCATGGGCTTAATGGGCTGATCGGGAATTACGGCGTCAGGTTGAGCGAAAAAATGCTCATGGATGAGCAGCACGACACGATTTCCATTAGCGGCAATATGGGATTCGGGCCGTTCGAAGTTTCCATGCCCGTTAAGGTTCCGACGCAAATTTTGATCAATGAAGACAATATCAATGCGGATGTCTCGATCACAGGAAGGCTCTCTAAGTTCCTTTATCTCTGGGGATCGGCTTTGGAGATCGAAGAACCTAAAATCCAGGAGTTAAAGTTAAAACAGACGGTATTGTTCACTTCCAGCCAAGAAAGCTGGCTTGTCGATTTTATGGGAGCGCCGTTAAAACGGACAGATCTGCAGAAAGGTCCGTCGGGATATCAGGGCTCCCAGGTTTTGGGCATTTTGATCGAAGGGCAATTCCCCGACGTTTATAAGGGCCAGGCGGCTCCTGAGTGGCCGAAAGAAGAGGGGATGGACGAATCGGTGGTTGATGAATCCGTTGAGGGAAAGGCTGCGCAACAGGAATTAACCCTTAAGCCGGGCAAACTGCTGGTTGTGGGATGCTCTAA
>JAKQAH010000006.1 GCA_029568545.1 Candidatus Omnitrophota bacterium | reverse complement strand
AATGTGGCCATCAAGATCACGGAAGAATTTCTTCCGCAGGGAGAAGTCATCGTTTCCACAAAAGGGCGTCGCCCCTCCCAAAACACCATCACGAAATCGACCAACCGGAACCATCTGATCGATTGGCCGATGGTCGTTCTGATCAACGAGGGAAGCGCCTCAGGAAGCGAGATTCTGGCCGGCGCTCTCAAAGACAACAAGCGCGCGATCATTGTCGGGACAAAATCGTTCGGCAAAGGGTCTGTTCAGTCCGTCATCCCTCTGCCCGACGGGTCGGGCCTACGGCTGACAACCAGCAAATATTTTACGCCATCCGGGGTTTCGATCCATAATGTCGGCATTGAGCCGGATATCTCAGTCGAGTTCGTTGCTGCGGACGAAAAGCCGAAAGAAGAGGACGAAGAAAAGATCGAAAAGATTTTCGAAGGCCTGGAAATTCAAATGCCTTCCGACGGAAACCAAAAACCGTCCAAAGAAGAGCTTGAGGTCCGGGAAACGCTACTCAACGACACCCAAGTCCAGAGCGCCATCAGCGTTCTTAAAGGGATCCGCGTGTTCAAGAAATTCAGCGAGAAAGCGGCCGAGCCCGCGCCCGTTGAGATCACAACCGAGGTCCCAGCCGAAGGATGATCCGACGCCCGTCTAAAAACATCCTTGGGATCGAAACATCCTGCGATGAGACGGCCGCAGCCGTTGTCCGCAACGGCAAGACCGTTCTTTCTAATATCGTGGCATCCAGTTTGCAGGAGCACGCGCAGCACGGGGGCATCATCCCCGAGATCGCATCGCGCCGCCAGCTTGAGTTCATCACCGCCGTTGTCGAGAAAGCCCTTTTAAAAGCCGGAATGAACTTAACGGGCATCGATGCGGTGGCGGTCACGAGCGAGCCGGGGCTCATCGGGTCTTTGCTCGTCGGGATTTCTTTCGCCCGCGCGTTGAGTTTCGCGCTCCATAAGCCTTTGATCAGCATCGATCACATCAAGGCCCATGCGTACGCGAACTTTCTGGAATATCCGGAAAGCCGCAGAAAAGAAATCCCTGAATTGCCGGCCGTCGCTCTGGTCGTTTCCGGCGGACATACAAACCTTTACGCCATTAAATCTTTTGACCGGTTCCGGCTGCTCGGACGAACGCTAGATGACGCTGCCGGCGAGGCCTTCGATAAGGTCGCAAAAATCCTTGGCCTGGGCTATCCGGGCGGGCCCATTATTGACCGGCTGGCAAAAGAAGGGGAAAATACGGCTTTGCGCTTCAAAAGCGCATCGCTTCCCGAGACCCATGATTTCAGTTTCAGCGGCGTGAAAACCGCCGTGCTCTACCATCATCGCAACCGAAAGCAACAGGATCATTTTCCGGCAGCCCAAACGGCCTATGCTTTTCAACAAAGCGTTGTTTCCATCCTTACGCGCAAAAGCATCGCTGCTTGCCAAAAAATGAAAACGGGAACACTTTTGATCGGCGGGGGCGTCGCAGCCAATTCGGCTCTTCGCGCGCAGCTCGGCGACGAAGCAAAAAAACACAATATCACTGTTCATTTTCCGCCGATGTCACTGTGCACCGATAACGCGGCCATGATCGCGGGCCTGGGATTCCATCTTATGGGGAAGAAAGGAGCTCGTCGTGCTTGACTTTTTCGAGATCACATTCAAGATCGTTCTTTCCGCCTTGCTCAGCGGCCTCATCGGGTTCGAGCGCGAAATGCGCCGGAAAGGCGCAGGGCTGCGGACACACGTTTTGGTGGGCCTGGGATCCACGCTCATCGTATTGACTTCCCTGCATCTTTTTGATATATACAAGGAGGTTACGGTAATCGACCCGACACGCATGATCGCAGGGATCGTAACCGGCATCGGATTTTTGTGCGCCGGAACCATTATTCAGTCCGAGCCGCGCGTGCACGGGCTGACAACGGCAGCCGCCCTTTGGATCGTTTCGGGCGTCGGCATCGCCGTCGGGGCAGGCGATTACGCGGCCGCGATCATCGTTTCCATCGTGGTTTTCATTGTTTTGGTCAGCATGCGGCCGTTCGAATATAAATTAATGAAAAAAATCCGGAACAAAATTTCTACTTAAGGAGACCATCATGGCACTGCGAGGACGAAAAATCGAAACAGAGCAGCAAGAAGACAAGACCGTTGAGATCAACGCCCAGATGCAAGGGTCGCTAAAGTTCAAGGACGCCGTGAGCCTGAAGATCAACGGAGAATTCTCCGGAAGTCTGGAGACCAAAGGGACCCTTTCGATCGGCAGCCGGGCAACGGTCGATGCCAACATCAGCGGCGATAATATCGTGATCGCCGGAAAGGTCAACGGCGACGTGACCGCCCATAAGATGCTGACGCTCATGCCGACGGCCGCCTTACGGGGGAACATCACGACGCCCAAACTCAACATCGTCGAAGGGGCGATTTTTCAGGGGCAATGCCAAATGGAAGGATTGGAGAGCGCGGAGACGGCAAGCGATAACCTCTTGGGCATCGATGAAGTCGCGAAATACCTCGAGATCGACATGAGAGAGATCGAGGCCCTGGCCAACTCCGGCAAGATCCCGGCAAGAAAAACAGGAGACCTCTGGAAATTTGAGCGTTCCCAGATCGACCATTGGGCCGCATCCGGAAGAATCAAATAGTCCAGAGAAATTCATGAAAGGCATGGAAGCGCATGGCCACAAGCCAATTTATTTCAGTCCGGGAGACAGCACAAATCCTTGCCGTCAACGAGAAGAAGGTCATGGATTTGATCGGCGCAGGCAAATTGCAAGCCTACCGCATTGCCGATAAATTCTTGCGCCTCAAACGGGTTGATGTGCTGAATTTGCGCAATGAAGGGAATATCGCAAAAGAGCACCATCATATCCCCTATACGCCCGCTGAACGCGTATCGGATTTCTTTTATTACAATAATTTCTATTTGTTTTCTTCGATTTTAATCCTTGTGCTTCTGTACGTTATCTTTTATACTTAGGTTCCGTTTTTTAGGTCTTTTGATCTTTCGAGTACTCTTGCATGGCGTGCTTGATTTCCTCGCACCAAACACCTGAAATCAAGTACATGCCATTGATTTCTCTGCTCTTTATATTATTATCTCATGGCATACTTGATTTCCGGTGCCAATATATAGAAATCAAGTACAGCCATTGATTTCCCTCAACAAAACTTTTTGAAATCAATGGCGGGGTAGCTCAGTTGGTAGAGCAAACGGTTCATACCCGTTGAGTCGGTGGTTCGAGCCCACTCCCCGCTACCATTTTCCCGCCCCCGGAATTCCAAACGATAAATCGCATTTTTTCGACTTTTCCCTAGATTTCCCGATTCCTGAGATTTAGAATAATGAAGCTCTTAAACCTTTAATCGGGGAGGAATGGATTATGAAAAAATGCTGCGAAAAGCTCAAGCTGTATGCTCCGTTGTTTCTGCGCATCGGATTAGGAATCATCTTTATTTATCACGGTTATGGAAAAGTTTTTGGCGAGGGAACAGCCCTTGGTTCAGCCTGGAATGCCCCGGAAATGCCTGCGCTTGTCCAGATTTTAGTCTCCTGGGGCGAATTCCTCGGTGGAATTGCCATTTTGTTGGGATTCTTGACTGAAATCGCCGCCGCGGGAATCATCATTATTATGGTGGGCGCCATCGTCCTGGTCCACGGCAAGAACGGATTCAGCATGATGAACGGCGGGTTCGAATACAATTTTGCCCTGATCATGATGTGCCTGACCTTGATCGGGATCGGCCCGGGACCGGTAAAGATCGGCGCGTGCCCCTGCTGCAAAACGGAATAGATTCTCCTGGAATTAAAAAATTTCGGTTCAGATCGGAAAATGTTTTCTGTTCATAGAAAAAATCTTTTTGTCTTTTTTTTATCGGTTTTTCTCGCCGGGCACGCGTTCGCCGAGCCGAATTTTGATTTTTTCTTCAAAACAGATGAACGATACAAAGATGTGGTTGTTCAAGAGGTCCTCAGCACCGATACCATCCGCCTGGAAGGAGAATCAGGCGAAAAAGGCCAGTTGATACGATTAATCGGCCTGCGCGCTCCGGAGCCCCCTAAAAAAAGAAGGGACGATGTCGAGCGCGATGAAATGGGATTTGTCATCCCCAAGCCGGTCGATCCGATGACTCCCCTGAACGACCAAGCGTTCGCTTTTGCGCAAAGCCTTCTGCTGGGCGCGCGCGTGCGGCTTGAATTCGATACGCTCAAAGAAAACGAGGAGCATTACACCTTGGCGTATGTGTTCCTCATCAAAGACAACACGTTCGTCAACGCCGAGATCCTCCGGCGAGGGTTTGCCCATCTAAGCATACAGCCGCCGAACATAAAATATGCCGATGATCTCAGGGCAGCCTACAAGGAAGCCCGGGCCGAACAGCGCGGATTGCAGGCGCACTAGGTATAAACTTATGCATTTGATCACAAAAGTTAAGAAAAACATCCAGAGCGCGGAATTCTTCGGTTACCGCGGCACGGTCATCGTCGGCGTTTCCGGAGGATCGGACTCGATGGCCCTGACGCATCTTTTGCATGCCCTGCAATATGAACTGGGCTTTCACCTGCATATCGCGCATTTCAATCACAACCTGCGGCGCAGCGCCAAAGCCGACCAGAAGTTCGTGGAAGAAGTCGCCGAAGAGTTGAATGTTCCCTGTTCTGTCGGATATTGGAAAAACGCCAAGGCCCTCAAAAAAGGTTCTTTAGAAGAGGCCGCGCGTACAGAGAGGTTCAAGTTCTTCCGGCGCCTCGCCAAAAAAATCAATTCCAAAGTCGTCGTCTTGGCCCACACGGAGGACGATCTGGCCGAGACCGTTCTGATGCGCATCCTGCGCGGGACCGGCCTGCAGGGATTGCGCGGCATTCTGCCCAGAAGGGAGCTTGAGGACATCTGGGTGATCCGTCCGCTGCTGAACATCAAAAAAAGCGCCATTCTCACTTACCTGAAGAAGAAAAAGATCCCGTTTCGCGCCGACCCGACGAACCGGCAAAAGAAATTTTTCCGCAACAAGGTGAGGCTGGAACTGCTGCCGCTATTGGCGAGAAGATACAACCATAATATCAAAGAGATCCTGATCAACCTGGCCAAGAACGCCGGCACCGATTACGATTATCTCGAGAACCAAGCCCAAAAGATTTTCAAGAAACACGCTCAATGCCCTTCCAACAGAAAAACCGTTTCCATTGATCTCAACGTCTTTTCCGCGCAGCATTCGGCCATTAAGAACATGATCGTCCGCCTGAGCATCCAATGGATGAAGGGGGATACCAACCGCTTGACATCCGCCCATTTCCGAGAGATCGAAAGCCTCCTCAATGATCGGCCCAAAGGCGCCATTGTTCATCTTCCCCAAGGCATCTGCCTGAAAAAAAACATCCAATACCTCGTCCTGTTCCGGACCCAGCCTTTTATCCGGGACTCGTCAAAAATTTTCGTTTGAATTCATCCCCCGTTGATGTACAATGATAGCTCGTCTATAAGACTAATCTCAATATAAGTACTCAAAGGAATATCGCCGCAATGGAAAATCCGAACACAAACAACAATAGCCTCAACAGGCCGAAAATAAAGCGCCCCCAACGGAAGATATCCCCTAAAAACCTGCCTAAGAAACCGAACAATAACTGGGTCTTTTGGATCCTTCTCGGTTTTATTTTTCTGGCCTTGATGAGCCAGAATGAAACCATGCCCGCCATGGGAAATTACCAGGAACTATCCTATAACACGTTCTATAAGATCCTCGAGGGAGAGAAGGCCGCCCAGCAGATCAAAAAGATCACGCTCATCGAAAGCACCGAAAATACGCTTGAGGGAACCTTCGAGAACGGCACCCGGTTCCGCGTCGTCATCCCCCAAAATTATGATGAGTCCCTGATCCAGCTGATCCGCGCCAAAGTCGACGATTTCTCAATCAAGCCGCCGGACCTGCTCTGGAGCCAAATCTTTTTCTCCTTCGGCCCGATCATCCTCATCGTTTTCATCATTTGGTATTTCTCCCACCGCGGCACCCAGATGGGCAACAAGGTTTGGTCGTTCGGAAAGTCCCGCGCCAAGATGAGCGACAAAAACACCCATCAGGTCACCTTCAAGGATGTCGCGGGAGTTGACGAGGCCAAGGAGGAACTTCAGGAAGTCATCGAATTCTTGAAAGAGCCGAAAAGATTTGAGCGTCTCGGCGGCAAGATCCCCAAAGGCGTTTTACTGGTGGGGCCGCCCGGAACGGGCAAAACACTCTTGGCCAAAGCCGTCGCCGGAGAAGCCAATGTTCCGTTCTTTTCCTTAAGCGGTTCTGATTTCGTGGAAATGTTCGTCGGCGTTGGCGCTTCCCGCGTCCGCGACCTTTTTGAGCAGGGACGAAAAGCCGCCACGAGTTCCGGCAAGGGTGCGATCATCTTTATCGATGAGATCGACGCCGTCGGACGCCTGCGTTTCGCCGGCATCGGCGGAGGGAACGATGAACGTGAACAGACCCTTAATGCGTTACTTGTCGAAATGGACGGTTTTACCAATCAGGCCGGGCTCATTCTCATCGCCGCAACCAACCGGCCGGACACGCTTGATCCCGCGCTGCTGAGGCCGGGACGCTTTGACCGGCGCATCGTCGTCGGCCTGCCTGATATCCAGGGGCGGGAAGGGATCTTAAAAGTCCATTCCAAGAACATCAAACTTTCGCCCGACGTTAATCTCACCAAGATCGCCCAGCAAACCGTTTATTTCTCCGGAGCTGACCTGGCCAATGTCTGCAACGAGGCCGCTTTGTTGGCCTCCCGACGCAATAAAGAGGCCATCACGATGGACGAACTGTACGCCGCCGTCGAGCGGGTCACGATGGGCCCGGAAAAAAAGAGCCGGACCACATCCCGAAAAGAGAAAGAGATGACCGCCTATCACGAGTCCGGTCATGCGCTATTGTCTCTGTTAATCGACGAGGTCGATACCTTCACAAAAGTCTCAATCATCCCGCGCGGAATGGCCGGAGGCTATACCCTGACGCCGCCCACGGAAGACAAGCATTATCTGAACAAAAAAGAGCTCATGGGGCAAATGACGGTCCTTCTGGGAGGGCTGGTCGGCGAAGAAGTGGTTATCGGCGATACCTCAACGGGCGTGTCCAATGATCTGGAGCGGGTCTCTCAGATCGCTCGCCACATGGTCTGCACCTACGGCATGAGCGATAAAATGGGGTCTTTGGCTTACGGCAAGAACGAACAGCTGGGGTTTCTCGGGCGCGATTTCATGCAGCAAAAGGATTACAGCGAAGAGACCGCCAAGAAGATCGACGAAGAAGTGCGCAGCCTGGTCAACGCCGCCTACACGCGCGCCAAGAAGCTGCTCACGGAGAACCGCGATAAACTGGACATCTTGGCCTCCACGTTGGTGGAAAAAGAAGTCCTGGATATCGACGAGGCGCGCCGACTGCTCGGCATGGCCCCGACGGAAACACCTTCAAGCCCGGCGCAAACAGCAGGGCAAACCGAAGCTCCAGAAAACACCAATGACCCAACAAGCAACAGCAACGCTGCCAAGGCCTAGACATTCCGAAGCGCCATCTTCAAACATTGCGCATCGGAAATTTTTCACGGTCCGCGCGGCGTCTTACCGTTTATCCTTGGGGCAACACACCCGCATTATGGGCATTGTGAATGTTACGCCCGACTCGTTCAGCCGGGACGGATGCCTCCAAAAGACAAGAAAACTTCCCAGCGCAGCGCTGTTTCTCGCGCAAAGACATGTCCGCGAAGGGGCCGACATAATCGACGTCGGAGGCGAATCAACGCGCCCGGGCGCTGAACGCCTATCGGCCAAGGAAGAAACCCGCCGCGTGGTCCCGGTCCTCAAAGCGCTTGCTCAAAAAATTCGGATTCCCATTTCTATCGACACTTACAAGCCCGCCGTTGCCAAAGCCGCGCTGGACGCGGGCGCCAGCATCATCAATAACATCATGGGCTCCAAGCCAGATCCGAGCCTTTTGAAAATGGCGAAGAATTATGACGCGGCCGTCGTGCTCATGCATATCCGCGGAACGCCGAGAACCATGCAGAAAAGAATCGCTTACGCGGATCTGATCGGCGAAATTATCGATTCTCTGAGAAAATCCGTTGAAAAGTGCTTGGAAATCGGCATAAAATCGGATAGAATTATTATAGATCCCGGTATATGTTTCGGAAAAACAGTCGAACATAATCTGAAAATTCTGAATCGCTTGCGTGATTTTGAGGTTTTGGATCACCCTCTGTTGGTTGGCACATCCCGTAAATCTTTTATCGGAAATGTTTTAGGAAAAGACGTCGCTCATCGCCTCATCGGAACAGCGGCGACTGTTTGCGTAAGTATTCTGCGCGGAGCCCACATCGTCCGCGTGCATGATGTCAAAGAGATCAAGGAGGCCGCAACGATGGCCGACGCGATCGTCAACGGAAGCGCCAATTGAAAGCTGATCATGACCTTTGTCCTCTGGGAAATCGTTAAGCCGATCATCGAAGTCGCCATCCTTTGGGCCGTGTTCTATCACATCCTCGTGTTCTTTGAGGGAACGCGCGCCTTTCAGGTCTTCAAGGGCATCATTTATCTCCTGGTCGCTTTTTTGATCTCCCAGATCTTCGGCCTCGATACCTTGAATTGGCTGCTCACAAAGTTTTTCGCGATCTCCATCATTGCCCTCATCATTATTTTTCAGCAGGAATTGCGCCACGGGCTCGCCCGGCTCGGGCAGCAGCATTTCTTTAATTTCGGATTGGAAGAGTCCGAGATCATCGCGATCATCGAAGAGCTTGCGTCCGCCGCTTACAAGCTGTCGCGCCAAAAAATCGGCGGATTGATCGCGATCGAGCGGGAAACCAAATTAAAGCCCTACATCGAAAGTGGCATGACCATCGACGCGCAGATCTCGTCGGAACTCATCCAAAGCGTCTTTAACCCCCAGTCGCCGATGCACGACGGAGGCATCATCATGCGCGGCAACCGTCTGGCGGCCGTTTCCTGCTTGTTCCCGCTGTCGGACAACCCAAATTTCAGCAAGATCATCGGCACGCGCCACCGCGCCGCCCTCGGGATCACCGAGCAGACCGATGCGGTCGTGATCATGGTTTCCGAGGAGACAGCCGAGGTTTCCGTCGCTTGCGACGGAAGGTTTATCCCTATCGTGAACCGCGACCGTCTGGTCAGCATCTTAAAGGACCTTCTCATCCAGAAGGCTAAGAACAAAAAGAATAAACAGCAAGAAGAGAAGGCCGCCTCGTAACGGCGGGGCCAACCGCATGAAAAATCTTATCTTCCACAACTTCACGCTTAAATTGATTTCCCTCGGACTGGCGATCATTGTTTGGTTTTATGTCAGCCGGGAATTGATCAAATAAGCGCACGAACCTTTCGGACCTGATGCCAAAGCTCGGAGTTAATATCGATCATATTGCTACCCTTCGCCAAGCCCGGCGGGAATTCGATCCGGATCCCGTTGCCGCAGCCCGCATTTGCGAAAAAGCCGGCGCAGACAGCATCGTCGCCCATCTCAGAGAAGACCGCCGCCACATCAATGACCATGATATCCGGCGGTTGCGCCGATCGATTAAAACGCGCTTCAACCTCGAAATGTCCCTTAACGACAAAATCATTCGCATCGCCCGACGGATCAGGCCCGACGAAGCGACGCTTGTTCCCGAGAAGCGGGAAGAGATCACGACAGAAGGAGGGTTGGACGTCATCCGCCATTTCTCCCGGGTCGCAAAAGCCGTTACAACGCTCCAAAAAAGCGGGATCACGGTCAGCCTTTTCATCAATCCCGCGCGGCAACAGATCATGAAAGCCGCCGAGACAGGAGCAACCGTTATCGAATTGCATACGGGAAGCTATGACCTCGCGAAAACAATAGCCGCCCGAAAGCGGGCGTTGAAAAAACTTTCCGATATGACCGCCTACGCCCGGGGCCTCGGTTTGAGCGTCAACGCAGGCCATGGATTGAAATATCACAACACGCGCGCCGTCGCACGGATCCCCGGAATGGAAGAATTGAACATCGGTCATGCCATCATTTCGCGCGCGGTTTTCGTGGGATTGGCGGCGGCCGTCCACGACATGATCAAGATCATCAAGGGCCAGCCATGATCCTCGGCACTGGAATCGATATTATCGAGATTGACCGTCTACAGAGCGCGCTAGACCGGTGGGGAGAGGATTTCCTCAAGCACATTTTCAATGACGAGGAGATTGCCTACGCCAAAAAACGGAAATTCCCCGCGCAACATTACGCGGCCCGCTTTGCCGCCAAAGAAGCCGTCTATAAGGCCTTTGGCAGCGATAAATCCCTCGGATGGAAGGACATGACCATCCTCAACGATAAGGACGGCAAGCCCTACTGCAAGCTCAAAAAGAAAAACTTCAAGAACAAGATCCTGATCTCGATCTCCCATACAAAAAACTATGCGGTTGCCAACGCCATTATT
>JAKQAH010000003.1 GCA_029568545.1 Candidatus Omnitrophota bacterium | reverse complement strand
TCTTCCCGGCGCTCGCGCAGCGGCGGAGCCTGGATCGCAATGACATTGACGCGGTAATACAGGTCTTCCCGGAATTTCCCGTCCTTGACCAGGTCCGTTAAGACCTGGTTGGTCGCGACAATAATGCGCGCATGGGTCTTGCGCGTCACGTTATCCCCCACGCGCTCAAAAACCCCGTCCTGCAGGACCCTGAGCAGCTTGACCTGAAGGCTCAGCGAGAACGCATCGATCTCATCCAGAAACACCGTTCCGCCGTCCGCATATTCGAACCGCCCTTCCTTATCGCGGATCGCGCCCGTGAAAGCCCCCTTGACGTGCCCGAACAGCTCGCTTTCCAGAAGCGTCTCGGAAAGCGCGCCGCAGCTGACCTCAACAAACGGCTTATCCTTGCGGGCCCGGTCGTTCTCATGGATCGCGCGGGCAATGAGCCCCTTGCCGGTGCCGCTTTCCCCGGCAATGAGGATCGTGGCATTGGTGCTGGCCACCGAATTGATAATATGGTAAACGCTCTGCATCTTCTCGCTGCCGCCGATCATGGCTCCGAAGGAGTTCGGCCGCTCTTTCGCCAGCATCTCGCGCAGCTCTTTATTCTCGTCGAGGATCTGCTTGCTTTCGATCGTCTTTTCGATGATGATCTTGATCTCGTTATCGTTGATCGGCTTGGTGATGTAATCCCGCGCGCCTTTTTTCATCGCCTCGACGGCCGTTTCGATCGACCCGTAGCCGGTGATCATGATCACTTCGGTCGCCGGATAATCTTTTCTGATGGCCTCCAACAGCTCCATGCCGCTCATTTTGGGCAATTTAAAATCGGTGACCACAATATCGAAACCGCTTTTCTCCAGAAGGTCCAGGGCCTCTTGGGCGTTCTGGGCCATCTGCGCCCGGTAGCCTTCGATGCGCAGGATCTCATAAAGCGACTGGCGGATCAGAGGCTCGTCGTCAACGATCAAGATGCGGTATTTTTTGTTGGTGTCTTTCATATAAAAAAAAGAAATCAAACGTTTAAGATACAAATTACAAGAAACAAGATACAAACAAGATACAAACTACAAAACACAACAACCCAAAAAAAATTTCAACTATTTTTCTGGCTTGTTTTTATTTGAATATTGATTTTTTGAATTTTGGATGTTATTTGCTTCTTGTTTCTTGTATCTTGTTTTTTATTTTTTAATTATTCCCTCACCGGCAAATTGATGGTAAACACCGCCCCTTCACCGGGCTTGCTTTGGACATGGATCTGCCCGTTATAGCTTTTCACAATTTCCGCGACGATCGTCAGCCCCAGCCCGCAGCCCTTGTCCATGTCTTTGGTCGTAAAGAACGGCTCAAAGATCTGGTCGGGATTGTCCACCAAAATCCCGTGGCCCGTATCGCTGACAATGATCGTCAGGATGCCATCGGTATACTTCGCCTGGACCGTGATGGCCCCGTCCTTGTCGATCGCGTCAACGGCGTTGCGCAGGAT
>JAKQAH010000181.1 GCA_029568545.1 Candidatus Omnitrophota bacterium | reverse complement strand
GCGGGAAGCGGATAGGTCCGGTCCTCCATCGAATGTAAGACCCTCCCATACGCCAGCGATAATCCATACTGGAATTCCCGGTCGCGGGAGGAACCGATGCGTCCGCTCAACAAATGGCTGCCGTCGCGCGAGCGCACGCTCATCCCCGAGCCCAGCTGCGCGGCTATCGTATAATCGTAATCGCCTACCAGCCCCTTATAACCGATCCCCCAGTCATTTTTGAACCCCAGGTTTTTCATGGCAAGCGTCTGGAAAAGCGTTCCGTGCGTATCCAATAAAGGCTCAAGCCCAAAAGGCACATCAAAATGCCCGAAGATGATCTGTTTTCCCAATCCCGCCTTATATTCCAGCCAGGCATTATGGATATCGATGCCCCAAGCCTCGTCGGCGTTCATGATCGAATCATAGGTCAGCCTCACCTGAAGGTCCGCGGTCAAGAAATCGCCGTATTCATTGGCGAATTTCTTGTAATACTCAAAGCCCAGAGAATTCTTCAGGGCCCCTTCCCGTTTGCCGATCCAACCTTCGCGGTCCGAATATCCGCCGATCAGGTTCGCTTCCCTATAGAGGATACCTTTTGACGCATAGGCCGCCCCGGGGAAAAATACCCCCCAAGCAAAAATAACGGCTATAAAAATGGATTTTTTCATGGGGCGGCCCCGGTTACGCGATATGTTTTCCCAAAAGATCCAGGATCTCATCAATCTTTTTCTGCTTGTCGGAAGCTGATTGTCCGCTCAGGCTCTCGGTCACGCAGTGCAAAAGATGCTTTTTGTAGATCGTCTTTTGGACGCTTGCGATGGCGCGAATGACCGACCGCAGCTGATGGAGGATATCCACGCAGTACCTGCCCTCTTCGATCATTTTCTGAACGCCGCGGATCTGGCCCTCGATCCTTTTTAAGGCGACGATGTTTTCGGTATGGTCCGGATAGCTTGTCATGTTCTTTCTCCTTTCCCAGTCGCCCTGAATGTACCATACCCCCCTACGGTATGTCAAGCAAAAAATAAAATAGGGACCTGGTACATGTGTACCAGGTCCCAATCCTCCAATCCTTTTGTTATTTAGCGGCGGCAATCATGGCATTTGCTGTATTGCTTCCAATTCTTATGATGATTCCTGCAGGAGGCGCATGCCCGATGAGAACGGTTATAGCAAATCTTGCGCGGATTGTAAAAATCCCAGGCCCGGCGCGGAGAAGTTTTGACAATAACACATGACCCTCCCCTTCCCTTATGGCAATCATCATTGATAGCAATATTCAGGATCTTAACAGCCTTCTTGAACACCTGATACCCATCATCGTCGCAACGACCGCGCTTGCAATCTTTCGCCCACGCCTGATTGCTCAAACTTAGCACCAAAATCGACATCACTGCTGTTAAAACGATCTTTTTTTTCATCTGTTCCCCCTTTTTTGACCTGTTTTAAATTTCGCTTTCACAGGCTTTAACACCCCCCTCCCAAAAATGTTTCGCTATGCAAAATAAAAAAGGGGCAGGACTTTTAGCCCTGCCCCTTAAAGAACAATATTATTTACTAATCTTCGGGATGGCCTCCGGGATGCCCGCCACCAGAGAGTTTCTTGCTGCGCTCGATCGATTGCAGCACCAAATATTTTTCGCCAAACTTATCCAGATTGTCCATCTCATTGGTGTATTGGTCGTAATGGCGCTCTTCCTCCGCCACCAGCTCTTCAAAGATCTTCCGGGAAGCGGAATCGGCGTTTTGGCTGCATTCATTCGCCCAGGCATTGTAATCTTTGATGCTTTCCTCTTCCATCTTGGCGGCCTTTTCAAGCATCTGGCGCACATCATGGATCTTCTTGACCTCATCAGCCTGCTTCATCTCGACCTCGCCCTTCAAGAAAAGAATGCGCTCTGCCGCTTTCTCCACATGCATCATTTCTTCTATGGCCGTTTTTTTGAACAGCCCGGCCAACAAATCATAGCCTTGATCGTCGCAATGGAAATGAAAATACATATACTGATGCACGGCAGTTAATTCGTCGGCAACAACATTGTTCAGCAGTTTAATGCTCTTTTCGTACATGATGCCCCCTTTCAAAGGACCAAATCCCAAGATCGTATGAGTTCTTTTTAACGAACAGCGGGTGTATTATAGCAAAAAACGGGAAAAGGACAAGCGCGTCTTTTCCCGGTGTCATTCTTTTTTCTGCGCGCTCCGGAAGTCGTTGAGCATTTTCTGATAGGCCTTATGGCTGTCATCATCCATGTTCTCGATAGTGACGACCGTTTTGTAAAACCGCCCGCGGCCCGGCGCCTGTTCGCTGCGCAAAACCTTGCAGTCATAGACCTTCTCCTGCGCCAGCGTTGGATTATTCACCAACAGGAACATATCGGTCCCCGGGATGAACTGTTCCGCCGTCAGAAAACACACTCCCGACTCGCTCATATCAATAGGATTGACCGCATCCCAATTCTTCGACGCGTTGGACGCAAGACTGCGGAACTTCAGCACATAAGGAAGCCGCACGCGCTCATGGCGCCGTTTTTCCTGACCGTTCATTTCCATCAGGTCCCTCCTTTTTAAGAACATGCGCGCCGATCTATTTCTTTAAGGCGGCGCTGATCGCCTCACGGGCATTCAAGAGATCCTGCGGGATAATATCCAGAATCCGGCGATCATTGCAGACAACGCGGTTTCTCAAGCCTTCGGTCAGCGGCCTGGCAATATATCCCGGGATCGGCGTCACCAGATGGATCCATAAAGAACTTAAATGCGGCGTCAGGACCGGCACCCGAATGATCCACCGCTTCCGCAGGCCGGCAACCTGCGCGTAGATTTGAAAAAGGTCCTCGTACGAGAGGACCTCCTTGCCCCCAATATCATAGGTCTGGCCGGCTGTCTCTTCCTTGTCAAGGCACCCGACGAGATACGCGATCACGTTCTTGATCGCGATCGGCTGGCTGGGCGTGCGCACCCATCGGGGCGTGATCATGACCGGCAGGCGCGTGACCAGATAACGCATCAGCTGAAAGGATACGCTCCCGGCCCCGATGATCATTGCCGCGCGCAACACCGTCGTCGGAACCGGTCCCGACCCGAGGATCTGCGCGACTTCATGGCGGGACCGAAGGTGCTCGCTTAAATGGGAATCCGCATCCCCCAACCCGCCCAGATAAATGATGCGTTTGACCCTGCATTCTTCGGCCGCCTTAACCATGTTCTTTGCGGCGAGCCGGTCATCCCTGGCGAAATCAGAGCTCTGCGGACTCATGGAGTGGACAAGATAGTAGACAGCATCGACATCTTCCAGAGCCTTCTTCAGCGATTCAATATCCAGCGCATCGGCTTCAGCGAGCTTAACATTCGGATGCGCGGACCATTCCTTGGCGCGCAATCTTCCGATGGACCTGCCCGCAGCCTGGACCCGATACCCCTGCTGCAAAAGCTCGGGGATCAGCGTACCCCCGACGTATCCGCTCGCGCCTAAAACCAGAATGTTTTGATATTTTGCGTTCATATGCTACCGCCCGCTCACGGGATTGCGCGGCCATTCGTCAAAGACAAGGGCCGGCTTCATCAATGGCTCGAATCCGGCAGGTTTTTCAAAGGGAAAACTGACAATATCCCAGAACCCGGACCCCATCCTTTTCACTCCCTGGACCACACCCCAGGCGATGCCGGAACCGATCCACACGAGGATATGATCCGTCTTCTGCGCCCCTTCGACCCAATAGGCGCGGGCTTGTTTAGGAACCTCGACGGGAGCGGTCAAGACATTGACGGCCCCGCGGCAAAGTTTCTTTGCCGCATCGTTCTGGGCATAGGCTGACGGCGCACACAAAAGAACGGCCAACAGCCACCCGAAGAATATTTTTTTCATTCCGCGACTCCTTTGTTGAAGAACGGGACGCTAATCTCCCAATCCACCGTAATATATTCCCCGACGAAAACGCCCCCCTTGTCCAAAAGCTTATTCCAGGTGATCCCGTAATCTTTGCGGTGAATCAGCCACTGGCCCCGAACATTTAACGGGGATGCTCCGGCAATATAATCCTCCCATCCCTGGACATAAAAAGGGAAGGCAATGGGCTTGACCACGCCATGAAGATCGAGGGCCCCTTTGACCAGAAAATGGTCGGCCTCCCGGGCGATCTCCTCGCTCTTAAAAATGATATCAGGAAATTTTTCGACCCACAACAATTGTTTGGATTTCACGATCTTGTCGCACCATTCGCAGTTGGACCGGATGCTGGCAGGGTTGATCGTTAAGGAAACGGAGCGGATCGCCCTCGACGCGCTATCGATGCCGATCGCCCCGGAATACTCTTCGAATTCTGCCCGGTACTTGCCGATCACGGTATACCGGATGGCCGTCTTGATATCGGATTCCTCCGGACCGAAGGAGATTTCGGCGGCGCCGACTGTTCCCGTTGACAGAGATAGAGAAATAAACGTTATTAAAGCGATCTTTTTATAATGCCCCATGCCATCCTCCATATTCTATTTTCTTCCTCGGACCCCGTACAACGTTGGCGTTGGATCGGATTGCCAATATTGCTGCGTATCCACATCCATGATCGTGAGCCTGCCCGACCAGCCCGCGCCGGTATCCATCATGACAACATTGCACAAAAACAGCGGCTTGTCTCCCGCGCTCACCTTCACCCCGGGCATGAACGCGCTGAACATCTGCCTGCGGGTGAAATGCTGCGTCGGCGTGTGGCCGACGAATATTCTTTTGTAAGCGGAAAATTTATATTGGGGATCTTTCTGCGCCGTGTTCCAGGCGTTCGCAACCAGATTTCTGTCCCATACCAAGAGCTCTGAGTCCTGCTCGTTGATACTCTTATCCGGATCGACGCCGCCGTGAACAAAGAGGTTTCCGTCATATTCGGTCCATAATCGGGCGGCCCTGAGAAACTCGACGTGCGCGGGCGGCATCGCGCCGCCGCCGTAAGATTGGATCGTGTTCTCCCCGCCCTGGTTGACCCAGACGGACTTTTCCGTCCCGTCCGTCGCCCATTCCAGCGCCCAAAGGTCGTGATTGCCGATAATATAATCACAGTTCTTGATGGCCAATAACTCATCGATACAGAGCCGGACGTCCGGATAGCCGTCGCAGACATCGCCCAGCACAATGAGCCGATCGTGCGCGCGGTCCAAGCCGGAGCGGTCAAAGCACTGGATCAGCGCGTTGTAAGCACCGTGAATATCGCCGATCACCAATGTCCGTTGCTGAGCCATGGGTATAGTTTATCGCCCAAGCGGCAAAATTTCCATCAATATAATTCCCAAGCTTGTTATGTGGAAGGATCTTGCTCGTTTAAGATCCTTCGTCCTCCTAATTCTTTTGATTGAGGTCTCAGGATGACAAGGTTAAAAAGCCTTTGTCATTCTGAGGAGCAATTTTCTAATGACTTTTGGCGACGAAGAATCTCGGCATTCTTATTTAGATCCTTCGTCCTCCTCTCTTTAACAATTGAGGACTCAGGATGACGGAGTTATAGGATTTACTGGAACAGCCAGGTGGAAAGATACCGCTCCCCCGGGCTCGGCATGATCGCAACGATATTTTTTCCCTTCGACTCCGGCCTTTGGGCGACTTGCAATGCGGCCCAGATCGCGGCGCCGCTCGAGATGCCCCCCAAGATGCCGTCGGATTTGGCAAGTTTCCGCGTCGTCTCTCCGGCATCCTCATGCTTGACCGTGATGATCTCATCGATAATGCTGCGGTTTAAGTTCTGCGGAACAAAACCCGCGCCGAGGCCCTGGATCTTATGCGGCCCGGGCTTCCCTCCCGAAACAACAGACGAGTCCGCCGGTTCCAGCCCGATAATCTTCACGGAAGGCTTTCGCTGTTTTAAGACCTCCCCGACTCCCGTAATCGTTCCTCCGGTCCCGATGCCCGCGATAAAAATATCCACGCTGCCGTCGGTATCCCTCCAGATCTCCTCCGCCGTCGTCCGCCGGTGGATCTCGGGATTCGCCGGATTATTGAATTGCTGCGGCATATAGCTGTTAGGCGTGTTGCGCACCAGTTCTTCCGCCTTCTCGATGGCCCCCTTCATGCCTTTCGGCCCTTCCGTCAAGACAAGCTCGGCTCCGAGCGCTTTCAGCAATTGCCGGCGCTCGACGCTCATCGTCTCGGGCATAGTTAAGATCAGCTGGTAACCCTTCGATGCCGCCACGAACGCAAGCGCAATGCCGGTATTGCCGCTGGTCGGCTCGACGATCACAGAACCCGGGCCCAATCTCCCTTCTTTTTCCGCCGCTTCGATCATCGCGTTACCGATGCGGTCCTTGACGCTCGAGAGCGGATTGAAGAATTCCAGCTTTGCCAGGACCGTAGCCTTCAGGCCTTCGGTCAGCTTATTGATCCTGACCAGCGGCGTATTGCCAATGGTCTTGGTGATATCAGAATATATTTTTGCCATTTTGCGCTCCTTATGCTTTTGCCAAAGCCTGGTCAATGTCCGCCATGATATCATCGACATGCTCGAGCCCTATGGATAAGCGGATAAAATCGGGCGTAACGCCGGTCGCCAGCCGCTCTTCTTCCGAAAGCTGCTGGTGCGTGGTCGTCGCCGGATGGATCGCAAGGCTTTTCGCGTCTCCGATATTCGCCAGATGCGAGATCAGCTGCAGCCCGTCGATAAATTTCTTCCCGGCCTGCGCCCCGCCCTTGATGCCAAAGCCGATGATCGCGCCGGCGCCTTTGGGCAGGTATTTTCGAACGCGCTCTTTCTCCAGACTGTCGTCTAAACCGGGATAATTCACCCAGCTAACTTTGGAATGTTTCTTTAAATATTTTGCGACCGCCAGCGCGTTCTCGGAATGCCGGGGCATGCGCAAGTGCAGCGTCTCCAACCCTTGAAGGAACAGAAACGAATTGAACGGCGAGACGGCCGCCCCAAGGTCGCGCAATAAAACAACGCGCGCCTTGATGATATAGGCTATATTGCCCAAAGGCTTCAAAGCCTCCACAAAATCGATGCCGTGGTAACTCGGATCGGGTCCGGCGATGAGCGGAAATTTCTCTTGGGTCCACTCGAACTTCCCCGAATCGACGATCAAGCCGCCGAGGCTCGTGCCGTGGCCGCCGATGAATTTCGTCGCCGAATAAACGATGATATCGACCCCGTGATCGAACGGCCTTAACAAATAGGGGGAAACCGTATTGTCGAGGACCAGTGGGATGCCGTTTTTATGGGCGAGCTTTGATAATCCGTCGAGATCGGCCACATCGAGTTTAGGATTGCCGACCGATTCGGCGTAAATCGCTTTTGTTTTAGGCGTGATCGCTTTTTGAAAAGCCTGCAGGTCATTGGACTTTACAAAATTGACCTTCACCCCCAGCTTGGCGAACGTATAGTGAAGCAAATTATAGGTCCCGCCGTAAAGATTGTCCGCCGAGACGATCTCATCCCCCGCTTGGGCAATGTTCAATAGCGCAATGGTAATGGCCGATTGGCCGCTCGCCACGGCCAGCGCGCCGACCCCGCCGTCCAGAGCGGCGATCCTCTTCTCGAGCACGTCCGTCGTCGGGTTCTGGAGCCGCGTATAAATGTTGCCGAACTCCTTGAGCCCGAAGAGAGCGGCCGCGTGATCAGTGCTCTTGAACTGGTAAGACGTTGTTTGATAGATCGGGACCGCGCGGGAACCCGTTGCGGGGTCCGGTTCCTGACCTCCATGCAAAGCGAGCGATTCCGGTTTTAATTTTGCGTCGATCTTACTCATAGGAAAATCCTTTCTTTGAAGGGCGGAAAGATCTCTTCCGCCCTGTTGATCTGCCTTCCCTATATAGAATATGTCGCGATCTGTTGCTGGCCCTTGACCTGGGCCATCAGGTCCTCAAATGTCACATGATCGATGATATCCGATGTTGCCTGATAAACTTTCTGCCAGATGTTCCGGAAAACGCATCTATTGACATCCGTGCAATTGGCATAATTCTCTTTAACGCAAGCAATGGGTTCAATTGGCCCTTCAATAATACGGATGATATCCCCGACCGTGATCTTGGATGGGGATTTGGATAACAAGTATCCGCCCTCATTCCCGCGCCGGCTCTCGATGATCCCGCCTTTTTTGAGCTCTGTCAGAACTTGTTCGAAAAATTTTGCAGGAGCGTCGATACGCTTGGCAAGATCATGGCTTGTGACCGGTTCCTGACCATAATGCAAAGCCAAATCCAGAACCGCTTTTAATGCGTAATCGCCTTTGTATGTGAGTTTCATATATCTCCTACTATTCCTACTAACTTAGTAGAGTATACAATTTA
>JAKQAH010000160.1 GCA_029568545.1 Candidatus Omnitrophota bacterium | reverse complement strand
TGTACGGGAAGTTATAGTAGCCTTCGATGCTCAGCAATAGAAAATTACTGGACATGTGAAATGTTTGGTTGTTCCTGGTCCTCTGAGTCGTATCTCTATTGCAAGGATGACTATCCTGACGAAACAGCGTGTCTTTCACACGTATCGGATGGATGCATTTGGACACCTGTATGTTCGCCGTCCACCATTCTTCAGACAAAAGCTACTGCTTTAATCTACGAAGACGGCTACCTTCCAGGGACCGTCTGTACTACAAATTATAAAGATAGCGAGGATTATTGTAGAGGATTCCCGGGATGTCCGACTGACTGTCCTTCTTCTGAACATTGCGATGGTGTTTATTGTGCAACGGATACCTGTCCAGGCTCTGTAAGCGATTGCACCGATAGATGCAACTGTGATAAAACCGGAAGAGATAAGAATTATTACGATGGCAACTGGGATTACAGAGATATCTGGCAATGCAGAAGAAGAATTTATGAAACCCTCGACTGGGGAGCTTCTTGCGCTCCAAGCAGATGGTCTGCAACAACCAACGGACGAATTGATCCTCGGGGAAACTGTGTCATCCCATAAAAGGAAATTAAAAAGTTAGGGTCAGCGCCCTATTTCGAAAATGGGGTCAGCGCTATTTTGGGCAAAATAGCGCTGACCCCATTTTTTATTATTGTGTCCCAAAGATGAGTATGCTATAAGTAGTGGCTATGGAAACGGCCACGCCGATGCTCAAGCAGTATCACGCCATCAAAACCAAGCACCAGGATTGCATTCTTCTCTTCCGTTTAGGCGATTTCTACGAAATGTTTTATGATGATGCCAAGGTCGTTTCGCGCGCGCTTGACCTTGTGCTCACTTCCCGCGGTAAAGGGACAGCCAACCATGTCCCCATGTGCGGATTCCCCCATCACGCAGCCGATACTTATATCGCCCGCCTTATTAAAGCAGGGCATAAAGTCGCTATCTGCGAACAGCTTGAAGATCCCGCGCTCGCCAAGGGCCTTGTCCAGCGCGACATCACCCGCATCATTACCTCAGGCACCTATTTAGATGAAAATAACGCCTCGGCCCGCTACATTCTGGCCCTGAATCCCGATGCCAAATCTTTTGGGATCGCCTTCACCGATCCTTCCACGGGAACCATTTGGGCGAATGAATATTCCTCCGACCCCCATCGCATTGTCGAATTGATCGCCGGGCTCCCCGTGCACGAATGCCTCTTTCCCGAAGGCGCGCAAGAGGCAATCGAAAAACTTTTTAAGCATCCTCTTTTAAAAGCAAGAAATATTTCTTTAAGCCCTTTTGAAGAGTGGAGCTTCAGCCCAGACATTGCCCGAACTTCTCTCTGCGAGCATTTCGGCGTCCACAATCTCCGGGGATTCGGAATCGAGGATCTCCCTTTTGCGGTCTCCAGCGCCGGCGCGCTTTTGAAATATCTTAAGGAAATGAACAAGCAGCCGCTCAAGCACCTGGACCGCATTTCGCTTTATACGGATGAAAATTACGTTTTCATATCGCCAGCCGCCTCCCGCGGGCTCGAACTGAACACGCTCATCCATACCCTGGATCATACGCTTACCGCTTTGGGCAAGCGCCAATTCGCTTTTTGGCTCACGCATCCGCTCGTGGAGCCCGAGAGAATCCGCCAGCGCCAGGAAGCCGCCAAGCTGCTCAAAGACAACGCCGGTCTCCTCGAGGAACTAAAAAAACATCTCGGCCGCATTCCCGATATCGAGAAATGCGTCTCGCGCCTGGGCTGCGGATATGTCCACGCGAAAGATCTTTTGGCGATCCGCAACACGCTCGCCCTTTTGCCGGAGATGCAAACACTCATGGGCTCGCTGGCAAAACAGAATCCCCTCTTCGCGCTGGAAGATCTCCCGGGCTTGCGCGAGCATTTGCAGTTGGCCGTCAATGAGAACATCCCCCTCTCCAACCCCGAAGGCAAGATCATCAAAAAAGGCTATCACGCCGAACTGGATGAGCTTCGAGACCTCCAGGAAAACGGCCGCCAATGGCTCAAGAAATTGCAGGAAGAAGAAATCAAGAATACGGGCATCCATTCGCTGAAGATCGGGTTCAACAAAGTTTTCGGTTATTATATTGAAGTCACCAACAGCAACTTGGATGCGGTGCCCAAAGAATACATCCGCAAGCAGACGCTGGTGAACGGCGAGCGTTTTATAACGCCGGAATTGAAGGAATACGAAGAGAAAATCCTGACGGCCCAGGAGAAGATCCTGAAAATCGAGAACGAGATGGTGCAAAAGCTCCGCGCGGAAATTTTGGACCATTCGCCGGCGCTCCATCAATTCTGCCAAAGCATCGCAACGCTCGACAGCCTTTATGCCTTCGCGGTCCTGGCGCAGCGCCCCGGCTCTATTTGCCCGACGATCGGCGAAGACACCCTGCTGGATATCAAGGGCGGACGGCATCCGGTCGTTGAGCAAACATCAACAGAAACATTCATCGCCAACGATACCTGTTTGGACTGCGCAGAAAATCATCTGATCATTTTAACCGGCCCTAATATGTCCGGAAAATCGACCTACATCCGCCAGACCGCGGTCCTGACGATCATGGCGCAAGCGGGCAGCTTTATCCCCGCCGCTTCCGCCCACATCGGCATTGTCGACAAGATCTTCACGCGCATCGGCGCGCACGACGATATCACCAAAGGCCAAAGCACGTTTATGGTGGAAATGACCGAGACCGCCGATATCCTGAACAATTTGACCGAGCGCAGTTTGATCATTCTCGATGAGATCGGCCGCGGCACGAGCACTTACGACGGGCTGAGTTTGGCCTGGGCGCTGGCGGAGCATTTCCAGCAAACGCGGGCCCGCACGCTCTTTGCGACCCATTTTCACGAACTGACCGCGCTGGCCGACGAGCGCGCCGGCGTCAAGAATTACAATGTCGCCGTCAAGGAATGGAAGGACGAGATCATTTTCCTGCACAAGATCGTCCCCGGCGGCACCGATGACAGTTATGGCATTTACGTCGCCAAGCTCGCCGGGATCCCCCAAGAGATCATCCAGCGGTCAAAGAAGATTTTGACGCAATTAGAGTTGAAAACGAACCTGAAAGAGCAATTAAAGAATGGGCGCGGCAACGAGGAGCAATTATCTCTTTTTGCAGCCAAGCCAGACCCTGCGCTGGAGCAGATCCGTGCTATCATCGAAGAGATGGACATCAACCGCCTGACGCCGTTGGAAGCTTTGAATAAAATGCAGGAACTGAAGAAAGCTGTCGAAGGAAATTAGCGCCGGCACTCAACGATGGCTGTCGTCTAGGGACCTGATGCTTAAGCACCAGGCTTAAGCACCAGGTCCCTGTGAATAACTTCAAGGAGAATTTGGGGTCAGCGCTATTTTGGCCAAAAGAGCGCTGACCCTAAATTAAGAATATGCATAAAGTCCATATCCTGTCCCCGGAAATTATT
>JAKQAH010000148.1 GCA_029568545.1 Candidatus Omnitrophota bacterium | reverse complement strand
TTTTTCGAGATCTTCGCCCTTGCGCATGAGGTCCGTCAGCGCGTCGCGGTGGCTGATGCGCACCGTATCCTGCTCGATGATCGGCCCGCCGTCGAGCTCTTCCGTCACATAATGGCTGGTCGCCCCGATGATCTTCACGCCTTTTTCATACGCCTGAAGATACGGGTTTTTCCCGGCGAACGCCGGCAAAAAGGAATGATGGATATTGATGATCCGGTTCGGGAACTCGCGGATAAAGTCCTTGGTAAGAATTTGATGATAGCGCGCCAGAACGATCAGATCGGCCTTGACTTCCTTGAGAAGCCCGATCTCTTTCTTTTCCTGCTCGGCTTTATTTTCCTTTGTGATCGGCATTTCGGCGAACCGGATGCCAAAATCATCAGCAAGAGATCTTGCGTCGGGATGATTGCTGATGATCAAGGGGATCGTGCAGGCCAGCTGCCCGGCTTTCTGCCGGAACAATATGTCCTGAAGGCAATGCACATGCCTCGAGACAAAAACGGCCACGCGCACGCTTTGATCGCTGAAACTGAGGTCCCATTTCATTTTGAATTTATCGGCGATGCCTTTAAAACCTTCGCCGATGGTTTCTTTCTTGAGCCGGAAGCCCTCCAGCGACCATTCGATGCGCATAAAAAACGTGTTGCTTTGCTCATCGATGTGCTGGTCGGCATGAACGATATTGCCGTTGTGTTCATACACGAAATTCGTGACGGATGCCGTGATCCCTTTTTGGTCGGGGCACGAAATAAGCAGGATGGCATGAGACATACGTTGGCTCCATTCTTTGTTTTTTAATTCTCGGCCGAAAGCTGCGAAGACATGAACCGCACGACGCTGTTATCCAGAAGAATATGCCGCCGCAAAATAGGTTTCTTCAGGACCAAGCCGCCGAAGCTGGCGCACCGGCTCAAGGCCACATAGGCCTGCCCATGGGCGAACGTGCCCGTGCCGACGTCGACAATGGCCTTATCAAACGTTTTCCCCTGGCTTTTGTGGATCGTGACGGCCCAGGCGGGCTTGAGCGGATGCTGTTTGAACGATCCGACCGATTCCGACTCAAGCTTTTGCGTGCCTTCGTTGAAGAAAAAACGGAACATCTCCCACTCAAACGGCGCGACCTCAACCGTCTGTCCGTCCGTAAGCTCAACGATCACGATCTTCCCTCCGTCAACGATATTCGTGATCTTGCCGATGCTGCCGTTGACCCACCGTCCGCCGGGATCATTGTTCAACAGCATCACCTGCGCCCCGACCTTCAATTCCAAAGACTGATGCGTTGGAAGGTTCCTGGACACAAAATCGCCGGCCACGACCCCTTCAGAAAAACACGATTGGCTTGGCAACTCATCCAATTTTTCCTGGTTGATCCGATCGGCCATGGCATTGGTGGTCGTCAGATAAACATAGAGGTCGTCTTTCTTAGGCTTAAAATGAGGCAGATAACGCTTGTTCAATGCCTCTAAATGCTCTGCGGTGATCGTCCGATTGCGGATCATGCCCAGAAGCCGCACAAAATCCTCTTCTTTTTGCCGATAGATCTTTTTCAGCTCGATCACAACAAATTTGTAAGGATGGCCTCCGGCGCTGTTGACTTCCGAAAAAACTTTTGAGTCGAAGAAATAAGGGCTCGGATAAACTCCCGCAAAAATATCGCGCTCATCCGGCGAGACGACCGGCGGAAGC
>JAKQAH010000146.1 GCA_029568545.1 Candidatus Omnitrophota bacterium | reverse complement strand
TCAAAATTAAAGATGACCTCTCCGGGCTGCGCATAGGTCGCCCCGAACATCACGATGCTGCTGAACAGATTTTGCTCTTGAATATATTTCTTTAAATACTGATCCGCCTGAACGCCGTTCTGAGAGCTCAGGATCCGCGCGTTATCAAGAAATTTCTGATTCGCCATCACCGCATCGTCGATATCTTGCGTCTTGACAGTTAGGATCACAAGATCATAGACCCGATCCAGGCCCGGAAGCACCTTGACGTTGATCGTTTCCTCGCCGCGAACTCCCCGAACTTTCAGGCCGGTCTTGGCGATCCGTTCAATCTGGTTCTTCCGTCCGATCAGCGTCACATCCTGCCCGGCTTTTTTCAAATATGCTGCGGCAACCGATCCGATCGCACCGGCGCCGATAATGGCAGTCTTCATTTGACGTCCTTATATTTAAAGCCGACCTCATCGAAAAGCCGGACCATCAGACTGTAAAATGCCTTGGGAACCTCGGTTTGAAAAGCCCGGACAATGTCATTCTCCTCGACCTGGTCCGATTCTCGTTCCCGGGCATTGATCTCCGCTTTCTTATCAACGACGATCTTGGCGATCTCGCGGTGAAACAGCGGGATCTTTTTGATCATGGTCTGGTATTTTTGGGACGCATCCGCGTCCCATTTCAATTTCTCTTCCATCACCCCGCACTCCTATTTGACCGTTGCCGGTGTCCGTGAATTCTTTTCCCACTTTGCGATATTGTCCATGAAATCCTTGACGCAAAGTTTAACTTTTTGATCATAGTTGCTGGTGAATATGCGGTGGATCCGTTCCGGCTTTGAATAATACTCGCGCATGCACCAGGCGCCCAAGCGGCCGACTTCCTCAACGGATAAATGATCCGTCGGAACGACGGGATGCTGAAAATCCCATGTCTTCAGGTCGATTTTATCGGGATCAAACCACCCTTGTTTAATACCATACTTCCAATCCGGAGAATTCGGGACCGGCGTCATGTAATCCAAAGCAAAAATGTCGGGATCGATCTCATCCGCGACCTGCAAACGCTGCTTGATCTTGGCTTCCGTGTCTTCCCGCAAGCCGATCAAGACCGTGCCGACGCTTCCAATATCGTTCTCACGCAAGATCTGAATGGTTTTTTTAATCTGCCCGACCGTTACGCCCTTTCCTTGCTTCGCTAATGTCATGTCATCTTCCACCTCAACGCCGGTCAACGCTAAAAACAGCCCAGCTTTTTTCATCAAAGGCAAGATGCCATGCTGGCTGACCCATTGATCTGCCCGCCCCAAAGCGACCCAATCGATCTTATTTCCTCGACGAATTTTCTCCTCACAAAATTCGATCATGGCTTGCGTATCGGTATTGAACGCGTCGTCCTGGAACACAACGGTCGTAATGCCATATTTTTTTTCGAGAATATCGAGCTCATCAACGATGCGCTTTCCGCTCAAGCCTCTCCACGATGTAAAATCTTTGGCAGCCGTCCGGCTGTCATAGAGCGCCCACTCATAGCAGAAATGGCATTTCCCGGGGCATCCGCGCGACGTCATCAATTCAGTGAACGGTTTCCAGTAGGTATGCCCGACATATTTGTCCATTGGAAAAAGATCGTATGCGGGCATCGGCAGCACATTGAGATCCGGTATCAGGTCGCGGTGCGGCCCGACCACAATCGTCCCGTCGCTGCGCCGGGAAACAAGCCCGGGGATCTCTCGCTCGTCTTTTTTCTTTGCTTTAAGATTATTGACCAAGTCTTCTAAGGTCAGTTCCGCCTCGCCGATCATAATATAGTCAATCGTCGGGTTCAACCTCATTTGCCGTTCCCAATCTCCGGAATACCACAGCCCGCCGGCGATCGTCCGAACGTTGGGCATGGCCTCTTTAATCATTTTCAGCCCATCATTAAAATAGCCAATCACCGCAGCGCCGCAAGTCGAATGCAAAAGCTCACCGACAAAAACTAGATCCGGTTGTATTTCGCGTACGCGCTTCATCATGCCGTCCCAATCCAGATCGGAGGCGCGGGAATCGATCACAAACGGCTCCCCGAGTTTCTTTTCGCGGACATACGCCGCCAATTGCGCATGCATTTGGTTGGGGGCTAAATGGTGCCCGTGCGAATCCCAGGCTTTGAGCGGTGGCGTTAAAAATAAAACTTTCATTTACTTCCTCCTTCATTTGATTGCCGTCCGGAGTACGTGCCGAACAGTTTTTTCAGTTTTGATATGATTTTCGTTAATAAATAGACCCAAACCGTTCTAGGGCCTTGCAGTCAGAACCACGTCGCGACAAGCGGCTGTCCACCCGGCGTTTGGTCGGCGCATACGTGTTTGCTTTGCGTGTATTCCAACAGGCCTTCCAGCCCGAGCGCGCGTCCAAACCCGCTTTGTTTGTAGCCCCCGAACGAGGCTTCATTATAAAATCCGCCATACGTATTGATCCAGACAATGCCGCTCGCCAGTCGCCGGGAAACCGTTTCGGCCTTTTTCGGGTCCTTGGTCCAGACCATAGCGGCCAGCCCGTATGGGGAATCATTCGCGATCTCAACCGCTTCATCCGTCGTCGAGAACTTGATCACCGAAAGCACCGGCCCGAATATTTCCTCCTGAGCGATTGTCATCTTATTTCTGACACCCGCAAAAATGGTCGGCTCCAAATAAGCCCCCCTCTTGAACGAGTCGCCTTCGGGGATGTTTCCGCCGCAGACAAGTTCAGCCCCTTCCTGAAGGCCTTTCTTGATATAAGTAAGCACGCTGTCACGATGTGCTATGCTCACGAGCGGGCCGAATTGTGTTTCATAGCTCGAAGCGTTTCCGATTTTAAGCGCCCGCGTCTTTTCAATCAAAACCCCCAAAAACCGGTCATAGAGCGTATCCTGCAGCAAAAGCCTCGAGCCGGCCGTGCACATCTGCCCCTGGTTCATGAAGATCGCAGACATGGTTCCGCCGATCGCCGCCTCGAATTCACAATCCTCGAAAACGATATTCGGGGATTTACCGCCGAGCTCAAGCGAAAGTTTTTTCGTCGTTTCGGCGCCGAGTTTCATGATCCGTTGTCCAGTTTCCGTCCCGCCCGTAAAGCTGATCATGTTCACGTCCTTGCTGCGCGCCAACTCAGAAACAACGTCGTGATTCGTGCTCGGTACGATATTTACAACACCAGCGGGCAGCCCCGCCTCATCGATCAACTGCGCAAGTTTAAGAAGAGAAACGCTTGCGGTCGAGGACGGTTTAAAAACAATCGTATTTCCCGCCGCTAACGCCGGAGCCATCTTCCATCCAGCCATAATCAATGGATAATTCCACGGGATGATGCATCCCACCACCCCGATCGGCTCATGCACCGTTGTGCTTTTGACGGTCGCCGGGACCGGATTGATGCGCCGGTTCAGCTCCGTACTAATCTTTCCAAAATATTCGAACGTGTCCGCGCACGTTGGAATATCGATGAACGTCGTTTGCTTTAGGGTCTTTCCCGTATCGCGAGTCTCAAGGTCGGCCAGTTCCTTGGCATTGGCGCGGATCAGATGCGCGATCTTCACGAGATAGGGACCGCGCTCGGCAACCGTCAGCTGCGACCAGCGGCCGCTGTCAAAACTCGCTCGGGCCGCGCGGATCGCGGCGCGCATATCCTCCATGCCGGCATTCGCCACACGTGCAAAAATCTCTCCCGTCGATGGGTCGATGCTATCAAAATACGTACCCGTCGTAGCCGGCCGAATCTCGCCGTTGATCAACAGATCCAATTGTGGCATTGCTTTCGTATTCATTTATTCGACCGGGACCGATCCCCAAAGTTCAAAGATCCGGCTGCAAGGCGCATACCATTTGGATATCTTGGCAAAATCACCCTTTAGGCTCATTTTTTTCTGCGTCGTTGCCACAAACGGATCAATCTCGCGGTTAAAAACCGCGCGCCAAATATCCTGCCGTGCCGTGATCAAAAATTCGGCATTTGCATCGTTGCCGACTTTGATAATTTGACCGTTCTTAAACGAAAAACTAAAGGTCTCTCCGGTTTCTTCCAATCGAACGGCCAAATCCATCGTCATCTGTGTTTTTGCGCCTAAATCTTTCATCTGCGGATCGCCATTAACGATCTTGACGATGCCATCGATTTGTTCCCGAGAAAATAACTTGTATTTTTTCACCGTGCAAACACCGACCTTTTCTTCAAAAATCGCATCCGGTTGCGGCGAAATACCCTGGGCGTAAAGACGACTTACGGCATCAACGGTAATCGCATCCTCCAACGCCTGGATCAATAAAAAACAATCGAACAATTCCGCGCCTTTGGCAACAACGCCATGCTTTCGCAGAACGGTGATATTGTTGTTCGTTAGCGCCTCAATGACCGGCCCAACGTCCGTGACCGTTGGAGTGATCTGATCGACCGCGCGGATCTCACCAAGGTACAGTTTTGATTCAAAAATTTCCGGAACAAGCGTCTTATTACGCAAGAAATAAGCGCTGGTAAAACTCGTGTGCGTATGGATCACCGCTTTTGTCTCGGGAAAATTCTTGTAGATTTCCGTATGCAGCGGTTTTTCCGATGATGCGCTCCCCTCCTCAAGCATCTCGCCGCTTAATTTCAAATGCAGAATGTCTTTCTCCGAAAGCAGACCAAGGCATGTTCCGCGGCCCGTCAAAAGTATGGAGTCGGCGTCCACCCGGCGGCTAATGTTCCCGTTAAGGCCGCTGACAAGGTCTTTTTCCCACAAAAGCCGGCCGATCGCGATGATACTCTTCTTGTAATCAAGAATTGTTTCTTTATCCATAGATTTTTCCAATATATTTTTCCGGAACCCATTCGACAAGCGGAACATATCCCGAGATACCGGCGGGAGCAACGGATATGCCATTAAACGAAGTGATATCTTTCGTCAGTCCCAGTAAGGATGATTGGCCGCTGCTTGGATACACATGAACCGGAACATGATGCGCCCTCCCTAACACTCCAAGAATAAGACCACCAGTCCGGCACAAGGCTCCTCCCTGATCAGCATATAAACACGACAGCCAAACTTCTTTCACAAGTTTCTGGTAAAAAAGAAATCCCGCCATATTGTCGGCGATCAAGGTCGGTCTGATCTTCCGCTTTAAAAGTTCACGGCACGAGTGCCGTGCCGCGTCCAGCGTCGGCCTTCCCTCGAGAACAAAAACTTCCCGGATCTTACGCCGCTTCAAATGATCAAAAACAGACGGGTCAAAAATCCCCTGCAGCAAAACGATGCTGTTCTTCTTAACGGGCATTGATGGCAATCGCTTTCGTGATAAATCGATGGGGCACAACATCAAAACCGGGATAAAATCCCTTTACAGGACCGGCCACAATCTTTTTTCCGGCATACGTCAATAATTCACGCTCATCGCGGATCTCGATCGGGATATCTTCGCCTTTTTTGATCTTATCCGACGGCTGCGTCAGCACATAAAACGGGACCCCGAACTCTTTGGCTAAAATTGCGATCTGGTACGTCCCGATCTTATTCGCGAAATCGCCGTTGGCGCAGGAGCGGTCCGAACCGACGATCACTTTGCTGACCAATCCGTCCGCGAGAACCGACCCGACCGCATTATCAGCGATCAATGTGACCTTGGCGCCCATCCGCCTTAATTCCCACGACGTCAGTTTCGCGCCCTGCAAATACGGCCGTGTTTCCGTCGCAAAAAAATGGACATCCTTCCCTTTCTGTTGGCATAGGGCCGCCGCCATCGCTAATTCGCCGCTGACATTACAATGGGTTAAAATACAGTCTTTGTCTTTAATCAGATCAGCGATCTTCGCAATACGTTCAATCCGTCGACTACGGATGCCGGCCAAATATCCCGTGATATTTCTTGTGACAAATTCCTTGATCGGAACTCCGGTCTTGACAGCGGTTTCCGCCCACCCAACAACAATAGACGTCACTTCCGCAAACGGAAAGGTCGGCCGGCTGCTATTCAATTGAGCCGCCGCTATTTTGATTCTTTTCAACAGCGCCGTTTTTGAACCGGTGGAATCGCGTGCAATCACCAGCAAGAACGCATTTAGCACGACGAGAAATTGCCCGAACGCCCGTGTTTTCATCTGACGGATCACGCGAACCGCGTCACGGACGCTGCAAACCTTGATGTAGCAAAGCTTGCGCGGAATCAGGGTCTCGTCAAGAACATAGAGAATGCCGTTTTTAAAATTGGCCGGCCAAAATAACGGCGATTCTTTGATGTTAATCTGTTTTTTCATAACAATCCTGTAGGGGCACGGCGCGCCGTGCCCCTACCTTCCATCACTTCCCTTCCAACTTTTTAACCAAATCCAGCGTGATGCCGATCATCGCATGCTCAGCCATGTAATAATTCGTATCCATGAACCCCATTTCCCCAGTGATTATATGATCGCTGACCGCCAGGATCGCCGTTGCCGGAACTTTATGCAATTGGCAGATCGTTAAAAACACCGACGTAACCATGTCAACCGCGATCGCCCCGTGTTCGACTGCCTTGCCGACATGCTCGCGCGTCTCACGCAGTATCGCGTCGGTTGACCACGCTGTTCCGCGGTGGACTTTATATCCCGAGGCTTTCGCGCATTCAAAAAGCGCATCCGTCAAGGCCGTATCCGAAACTGGCTGAAATTTGGGATCCGTTACATAATAGGGGGTAACGCCATCGCCGCGCAGAGCCGCGTCCACAACAATCAGATCCCCGATCTTGACATCTTCGCTGAGCGCCCCGCAACTGCCGATCCGGATCATCGTTTTCGCTTCGGCGCTGCAAAGGATCTCTGTCGTAATGGCCGTATCGGCGGAAAACCGCCCCCCGTTGATCGATGTGATCTTTGTGCCGGCATATTCTCCGGTGTACATCGTATATTCCATAAAACTGAAATTCTTAATCGGATTTGTGATGCATTTCAGGAACCCGTCCAAGCGCTCCTTGGGCCCCGGAACAATGGCGTACTTACCGATATCCTGCGGGCGCAACTGGACCATTTGCATCAAATCTTTTCCCGTCAAATGAATATCCTTTTTCATTTTTGTCGTCATCGTGTTTTCCCTTCGTTTATGAAATCGACGCTTCTTTTTGCAAGATGCTCTTATCGATCTTTCCTGTCCGGTTCTTGGGGAGCTCCCTGCGAATCTCAATGAACTGCGGGACCTTGAAGTGCGCAAGATGCTCCTTCGCGAAATAGCGCAGATCGTCAACCGTCGCAGCCGCCCCTTCCTTTAAAACCACGACTGCCTTTACGGCCTCGCCGCGCATCTTATCCGGAACCCCGATCACCGCCGCTTCCGCAATATTCTCGTTTTTGTAAAATGCCGCCTCTACTTCGGGCGCATAAACAATCTGCCCAGCCACCTTGATCATCTCTTTTTTCCGCCCGACGATATAAAGGAATCCGTTCTGGTCAAACCGGCCCAAATCTCCGGTATATAGTTTCCCGTCGCGCTTGACAGCCGCCGTGGCCTCCGGATCCTTGTAATAGCCGGCCATCACAACCCACCCAGAAATAACGATCTCCCCGATCTCTCCGGGCGCAAGCTCATTTCCGTCATCGTCAACGATCATAATGCTGCAGCTGGGAGCCGGTTTCCCAACACTGGCGATGTTATCGCTGTCCATCGGCGTGACCGTATTGGGCGGGCACGTCTCGGTCATCCCCCACCCGTTCAAAAACCTGGCATTCGGGCAATACTTATGGAATCTCGCGAGGATTTCCGGGGAGCTGGGCGCGCCGAAGACAACAACCCAGCGCAGCGACGACAGATCAAACCTCTCGATCTCTTTGAGCGAGAGAATCGCGTTATACATCGCCGGAACAAGATGGAAGCACGTGACCCGGTAGCGCTGAATATTCTCAAGAAATTTGAATGGATTGAACCGGTCCATCAGGATCAGCGTAATCCCGAAAAGAATGCAGTTCTGAATATAAATGAACCCTCCGATATGGCTTAAGGGAAGCGCCGCCAGCTTGATATCCTTGTCGGTCAAGTCGACAAAATGTTCCATCGCCTTCGGCGAACCTTCGAGATGCTTATAATTCAGCAAGATGCCCTTAGGATTGCCCGTGGTCCCCGATGTGTACATAATAAGAGCGGGATCGCTATCCTTGATAATGACTTCCGGAGAAGTTGTTTTTGCCTTGGCCGTTACCGCATTATACAGAACATAATCCTTAGGTGGCTCGTCGGCCGCCTCCCCGCACAAAATGATCGTTTTAAGGCTGTCAACCGTTTCCCTGATCGACTCCAATGATATATCCGCACGGTTTTTCGCAATGAGAACTTTTGTTTCGGAGTGCCCCAAACAAGAGCTCAACTCATCGTTTTTGAGCATAAAATCCAGAGGAACGCCAACAGCGCCAAGATAAAAACATGCTAAGTAGCAATACACATACTCCGGGGAATTCGGCAAAAAGAAGGCAACGCGGTCCCCTTTCGTTATGCCGCAATCTTTAAGGGTATTGGCTAATTTAACCGCATTGGTTTGCAGTTCCGCAAAGGAAAATCGATCTTCGCCAAAAACAAGCCCGGCCTTCGAGCCAAATTTTTCAACGGTTGCAGCTAATACTTTTCGTATATCCATGCTTTCCCTTTAATGTATATGCGTTATTTAACTTCACCCATAAATTATTAATAAACTATTAAAATTTTATTAGTTTGATTTTAATAAAAATGATGGGTTTGTCAAGAGTTATGTGGGATTTGTGAAGAAAAACGATAGGGGTGCTATTGGAAGGTTAGGCCAAAACCTTGATCAATTTCCCGATCGAACTAATCTCGGCCTCAACTAGGTCCAAATCATGCTCAAGAATGACGTGAAGATGCCCCTGAGAGGCCCGAATGGTTTTTTTGACGGCCGCCAGCTCACGTTTGATGCGCCGCAAAAACAGCACGCGCCCGCGCAGCTGACGCTTGGCAATTGTCCGATCGACATACTGCAAAAAATAGAGGGAAAGGTCAATGTTAAAATACGGCCGCTCGATCGATAAAAAACTGTCCGTGATCAAATGATCGAAAATCTTATCGCCTTTCGGAGTTAGGCTGTAAACATATTTCTCCGGCCACTTCCCTTCCCGCCCGATGTCTTTTTTGATCAGGCCGAGTTTCTCCATCTTTTTGAGAGGATAATATATAGACTTGATCTTCAGCCCGACAAACGGGAATAATTCCTCGTCGATCTGACGTTTAATCTCATAGCCGTGTTTCGGCCCGTCTTTCAAAAGCCCCAAAAATAATAATTCATGCTCGATCATAAGAATATCCGCTTATTATCATTCGGCGACAGAAAAGCGCAGGTCCAATTCTTCGAATATTTTCTCCGCAACCGTTCGTTTCGCGCTGCTACTCAGGGAAGAAACTTCAATCTTGACGGTCGTCAAAGTGGGTTGCGAGAAAAATATGCCAACTTCGGTCGTATCCACATTTCCAGGAATTCCCATCACGACCATGCGCTGGTTCTTACGGTCATCCATGAAAACATCGAAAATCCCCGTCCGCCCCGTTTGAACGATAAAATCCTCTGTTTCCGTCACGAGAGGTTTTTCATTTTCCTGGCCGCGCTTAAGACTTAAAACGGCATCATAGCAATCATTAAGACTGCAGCGGTAGGTCTTAGCCAACGCATCGGCCCGGGCTTCTTCCAAGGCCCGCGTTGATGATCCCCAAATCACGCGGGGAGCATCAAGAACCCGCGCGCATCCGCATGAAACAAGACAAACCAACACAACACATTTTAGTTTTTTATCCATAGGATATATCCTGATCGGCCTTTTAACCTTTACACGATTTTTCTCATTGTCGCGACGCTGTTTCCGCCATCGTTTCGATCTGCGCTCGAAAGTCCTCGCAGATCTTCTCCAAGCCAAGCGCCTGGGCGCGGTTTTTCGTCAGTTCATACTGCAGCATTTTTTCTTTTTTAAGCAGATGATCATTAAGCTCTCCCGTTTTCTTAAAAGCCTCTTTCAAATCTTCCAGGGACTGCTTAAGATCGTTGTTCTCGCGCTTTAAGCCCTCGATTGTGGCGATGGACTCAATGAGTTTCGCGC
>JAKQAH010000145.1 GCA_029568545.1 Candidatus Omnitrophota bacterium | reverse complement strand
GCGGCGGTCGGCATCGGGAATATCAAGATTTTTAACAAGATCCTTTCAAAACGGCGGCGCAACTTGCTGTATCTCATCAAGAAATTCCGCCAGTTCGAAGAATATTTCCTTACGATCCAGGAAGAGCCGCATGAAAAGATCGGTCCGCACGCGTTCTCGATCATCGTCAAGGAAAAGGCCGGTTTTACCAAAGATGAGTTCGTGGATTTCATCGAACAAGCCGGCATCGATTCTCGCAACCTGTTTTATTCCATCCCGACGCAGTGCGAGAGCTACGCGTTCCTTGGCAAAAAGCTCGGGGATTTTCCCGAGGCGGAATACTGTTCGGATCACGGAACGCATATCGGGATCCATCAGGATATCGAATTGGACCAACTGGATTACATTGAGAAAACCGTTAAGGATTTTCTCGCATCGCGGAAATAAGGCTACGACGGAAATGCGCATCGCTATCAATTGCCGGTCTTTTTTGAGGAAACAATACACCGGGATCGGCCGTTATGCGTACCATCTGGTGAAGAGCCTGGGAGAGATCGATCCTAGGAACCAATATGAGCTCTATGTCCGAAAAGGGGTGTTCAGTTTCAATAAAAAGATCCCGCGATTTCCGTCCAAGAATTTTATCTCGCGTGTTGACTGGTTCGGCCGCGGGCCCGAGAAAATCTTAAAGAATATCGATGTGTTCCATATCCCGAGCCCGGGACCCATGCAGGTGCCTGGCGGAGCCAAGGCCGTTGTTACAGTCCATGACATTATTTTTAAAGCTTTTCCTGAAAGCCACACGCCTGAGACGATCGAAGCGGGAGAGTGGGAATTTGATGAGATTCGCAAGAAAGCCGATAAAATCATCTGCTGTTCCGTTAACACGGCCAATGATCTGAAAAAATATTTTCAGGTCCCCGATCGAAGGATCGCCGTGATCTATCAGGGGGTTGATCAAAGCGATTTTCGCCCTCTCAACAGCGATGAAAAAGTGCTGGCTGGAAAAGAACTTGTCCGGCGAGGTATTGAAGACCCGTTTATCCTTTCCGTCGGAACGATCGAGCCCAGGAAAAACCTGGTCAACAGCATCAAGGCGTTCGGGATATTGCGCGCGCAGAAAAAGTTCTCGGGGGATCTGGTTGTGATCGGCAGGAAAGGCTGGATGCGGGAGGATGTGTCTGCTCTTATCGAAAAACTCGGGTTGAAACGAAACATCGTTTTTCTGGGGTATGTTCCGGACCGGGAGCTGCGCTATTTTTATGCGACCGCCGAGGCGTTTATTTTTCCGTCCTTCTATGAGGGGTTTGGCTTCCCGATCGTCGAGGCCTTTGCCTGCGGCGCGCCCGTTGTGACGTCCGACCGCTCTTCGTGCTCTGAGATCGCCGGAGACGCGGCGCTTACAGTCGATCCGTCGAGCCCGGACGCTATCGCCGGGGCTGTTGGCCGGATCCTTCATGACCGGGACTTGCAACGCGTGTTGCGGGAAAAAGGCTTTGAGCGAGCGTCAAGGTTCGACTTTCATACGACGGCGGAAGAGACCCTGAAGGTTTACGAAGAAGTTGGCAGATCCTGATCAAAGAGGCCCGTACTGTCATGAAGATCAGCGGTTTTACGATTGCCCGCAATGCTGTGAAATTCAATTATCCGATCCTGGAGTCGATACGGTCGATCTTGCCGATTTGCGATGAGTTCATTGTGAATGTCGGAGACAGCGAGGATGATACGTTAGGATTGATCGGGTCTCTCGGAAGCGACAAGATAAAAATCGTACGAAACGTCTGGGATTTGTCCTGCGGCTCCGAAGTCCTTTCCCGGCAAACCAATCTGGCGCTTAAGGAGTGCCGCGGGGATTGGGCTTTTTATCTTCAATCTGACGAAGTTATACATGAGCGCGATTTGCCCAAGCTCAAGCGTCTCATGCAAAAATATGTTCATGAGAAGAACGTCGATGCCTTGCGGTTCCAATGGCTCCATTTTTACGGAAGCTATTTTCGCTACCGCATCGATCGCGGATGGTATCAAAAGCAGGACCGGATCATCAAGAATAATGGAACGGTCGAGTCTTGCGGCGATGCGTTTGGATTCCGGCGGGTGGACGGACGGGAACTGAAGCGGAAAAATGCGCATTGTCTCCTTTATCATTACGGATGGGTCCAGCCGCAGGAAGTTATGACGCAGCGTCGCGTGAATGCGGAGAGCATCGGTTTTACGAGGCTGATGGACGATGAGCGCCAAGGCCAATATGATTATGGGGACTTGAGCCGGTTCCCCGCCTATTTCGGCGAACATCCTTCGGTCATGCGCGAGAAGATTCTTAAGCATTCTTTGAGCCAAAGGGACTGGGGCAATATTTGCAAGAAATTCTGGTGGAATCCCTTAAAATGGTTTAGAGTGCGATATAAGACAGGGCGAAGGATCAAAAAGAGAATACAATAAAGCTATCGAGGATCAATCTTATGCGATCATCCCATTTGTATGCCGTGATCTTAGCCGGCGGTTCCGGCACGAGGTTTTGGCCGGCCAGCCGGAAATCCCATCCAAAGCAGTTCCTGAAATTTGCCGGAGAAAAAACATTGTTTCAGCAGGCCCTGATGCGCATCAGCCCGCAGATCGGCGGGTCACGCATTTTTATCGTGACCAACGCGGCGTATCGAAAGACTGTTGAGCGCCAAATCTCTTCTTTTCGCATCCCGAGAACGAATGTTCTTCTGGAGAGGGAGCCCAAGAATACGGCGCCGGCGATCGCGTGGGCTGCCGCCAAGATCTACAAAAAGGATCCCGAGGCTATTATGGCAGTTTTGCCATCGGACCATCTGATCCTTAACCGAAAAAACTTTCAGCAGGCGCTTGGCAGGGCGGTTGGCCTGGCCCAAAAGAATTATCTGGTCACCTTGGGGATTGTTCCCACAAGGCCCGAAACGGGATACGGGTACTTGCAAACCGTTAGAGAAAAAGGCATTTTAACCGTCCGGAAATTTACGGAGAAGCCTTCCTTATCGAAAGCCAACGCGTTTATCCGGAAGAAAAACTATTTTTGGAACAGCGGCATGTTTGTCTGGAAGGCGTCGGTTGTTCTCGCGGAGCTCAAGAAACACCTTCCGGAAGTTTACCGGCTGGTCGGCGGGCGGACTTGCTCGGCTTATATGGGATCGGTTTGGTCGCGCATGCCCAACGTTTCTATCGATTACGGGATTTTGGAGAAGGCGAAAAATGTCGCAGCCGTGCCGGCTTTCGATATCGGCTGGTCGGATTTGGGCAGTTGGGAATCGCTTGCAGAAGTATTGTCCAAGGATAAGCGCGGGAACATTTTCAAAGGGAACATTGTTGCGATTGATTGCAAAAATACGCTCGCTTGGGGGCAGACAAGAATGATTGCTCCTCTGGGCCTTGACAGCATGATTATCATCGATACGCCTGACGCTTTACTGGTCTGTTCGAAAAAGTATTCCCAAGGCGTCAGGGATATCGTCAATAAACTTCGGGACCGGAAATACAAAGAGATCTAAGAGTGCATCGTCCTATCCATCCACCCAAAAAAATCCTTATTATTAATATCTTCGGCCTAGGGGATGTTCTTTTTACAACTCCTGTGATCAGCAACATTAAATCGAATTATCCCGATGCGTATATCGGATATATATGCAATCGCCGTTGCGCTTTGTTATTGGGACAAAACACGAAAGTTAACCGTTTCTTTATCTATGAACGGGATGATTTTCGTGAAATTTATAAAGCATCAAAGATCGCTTTTATAAGGAAATTCAGGAGCTTCCTCAGAGAGGTCAAAAACGAGAAATTCGATCTCGTTCTTGATGTTTCATTGAGCCGGGGAACAAGCTTTTTGGCATGGCTGATCGGCATTAAGCAAAGGGTTGGTTTTAATTACAAAAGAAGAGGGCTTTTTCTTAATCAGCAAATCCCATTGAAAGGATATGAAAATAAACATGTGGTTGAGTATTATCTGGAGCTTTTAAGGGGATTAGGCGCTGTGATCGGGTCAAGAGAGTTGGAGTTGCCGCTTGGTAAGGACGATCTGGACTGGGCGGAGCGTTTTATTTCTTCGCATGCCCAGCTATCCAACGGAAATCCGGTTATTGGCCTTGTTCCGGGGGGCGGGGCCAGTTGGGGGGCGGAGTCTTTCTATAAGCGGTGGCCGGCCCCAAAATACGCAAAATTAGCTGACAAATTAATTGAAAAATTCTCGGCAACAATTATACTGATGGGAGATCAAAGCGAATTAGATCTCTGCAAGAGGGTTTCCGAAGCGATGTCTCACCGGCCTATTATGGCTTGCGGGCAGACCAATATAAGCCAATTTGCCGCTTTAGCCCGGAAATGTTCCCTGATGATTGTCAATGATGGCGGGCCGTTGCATGTGGCGGTTGCAGCGGGCACGCGCACAGTATCGATTTTTGGTCCTGTTGATGAAAATGTATACGGGCCTTATCCTAGGGGGAATCATATTGTTATCAAGAAAGAGCTGGCTTGCCGGCCGTGTTACCGCCGTTTTCGTAGAGCCCGATGCGAGCATATCAGCTGTTTAAACCAACTTACCGTGGAAGAAGTTCTAGAAAGGATAGCAAAAATACTATGAAAGTGCCGTTTATTGATTTCTCTGAACAATATGAAGCGATCAAAACCCGTCTGGACAAGGACCTAAAAAAGGTTTTTGTCAAGGCGGATTTTATTATGGGAGATGAGGCCAAGGCCTTTGAACAGGAATTCGCCAAGTTCTGCGGCGTCAAATATGCCGTTGGCGTCAACTCGGGAACAGATGCCCTTTACATGGCTTTGGGGGCGCTGGATATTACCGTGGGCGACGAAGTAATTATTCCCACATTCACTTTTATCGCGACTGCTTTATGTATTTCCTACACGGGAGCGAAACCTGTTTTTGTTGATATTGAAGAAGAGACGTACAATATCGACCCCAAAAAGCTGGAGGCTGTTATTACCGACCGGACCAGGGCTATTATTCCGGTGCATTTATACGGCCAGCCCGCCAATATGGATGAGATCAGGGCCATTGCGAAAAAACGGAATATTATGATCGTTGAAGACGCTTGCCAGGCCCATGGCGCAACTTATAAGGGAAAGAGGGCGGGGGCTTTGGGCGATATCGGGTGTTTCAGCTTTTATCCGACGAAAAGTCTGGGGGCGTTCGGAGATGCCGGGATTGTTATCACCGACAGGGAAGATATTAACGAGAAAGTCAGGATGCTGCGCGATTACGGGCGCAAGGGCCGCTATGAACACAAAATCAAAGGGTATAATTCGCGTCTGGATACGATCCAAGCTGTTGTATTATCGGCGAAACTGAAATATCTGGATCAGTGGAATGCCATGCGCGGGCAGCTTGCCGCCTATTATTGCGAGCTTTTGAAAGATATTCCGGGAGTTGTTGTGCCGACGATCAAGTCTCACCGGACCCATGTTTTTCAGACATTCGCCGTGCGCGTTCCCAACAGGAACGTTGTCATGGAAAAGATGCAGGAAAAAGGAGTCAGTGTGTTGATCCATTATCCGATCCCGATTCATCTTCAGGAAGCGTATGCGGACACGGGGCACAAAAAAGGCGATTTTCCGATTTCCGAGCGGATATCCGATGAAATTCTGTCGTTGCCGATGTACCCGCATATGACGAAAAAACAGGTGAAATATGTCTGTGATTCGCTCAAAGAAGCCTGCGGGAAGAAATAAGGACATTATCCCATGGAAAAAATCCCATTGTCGGTAGTCGTCATTACAAAGAACGAAGAAGACAATATCGAAAAGTGTTTGGGCAGCGCCTACGGCTGGGCCGATGAGATTGTGGTTGTCGACGATGAAAGCAAGGACCGGACGATCGCTTTGGCCGAGAAGTATGCCGATAAGATCCTTCATCGCCGGATGGATAACGAAGGCCGTCATCGCAATTGGGCGTATGCCCAGGCGAAGAACGAATGGGTGTTAAGCTTGGATGCGGACGAATATGTCACGGAGGAACTGAAACAGGAGATCGCCGAAGCGATCAAAGATCCGGGATTTCATGCGTATTCGATCCCGCTGCGGAATTTTATCGGAAGCTATTGCGTCCGGTATTCCGGATGGTATCCGGCCGGCAAGCTGCGGCTGTTCATGAAGGGCCGGTTCAAGTATGAGGAGGTCGAGGTCCATCCGCGGGTTTTCCTGGAAGGAAAGACCGGGCATTTGACCAAAGACATTGTTCACAAAGGTTATCCTGATTTTGAGCATTTCCTGGCGAGCCTGAACCGCCAAACGACGCTGGAAGCGCGAAAATGGATACAGACCGGAAGGAAAATGACTTTAGGCAAGGCTCTATGGCGAACGCTTGACCGGTTCCCCCGTTCCTATATTGTCAAAAAAGGATATAAGGACGGGTTCATCGGTTTCATGATCGCTTTTTTTGCGTCGCTATATCAGGTTATGAGCTATGCAAAATACTGGCAGATGAAAAGAGAGAACACGAAAGTATGAAAGTTGTTTTTTTGGACAGAGACGGCGTGATCAATGAATTTCCGGGCAACGGGAAATACGTGACCAAGCTCAAAGAGTTCCATTTTATTCCCGGTTCGCTGGATGCCTTGCGCATTTTGACGAATGAAGGGTATTCGATCTTTGTCGTTTCCAACCAGGCGGGCGTCGCCAAGGGGCTTTATTCCAAAGAGAAGCTGGAGCATATCACCCGCAATATGCTTCGGGATGTCGAGGCCGTTGGAGGGAAGATCACGGAAGTTTATTATTGCACGCATTTCTCGCATGCCGGCTGTGAATGCCGCAAACCGAAGATCGGCGCGATCCAAAAGGCCTTGGAATCCTCTAATAAGACTCTTCAGTCCGCCCAAAAAGCGTTTTTAGTCGGCGATACCGAATCGGATATCTTGACCGGGCACAATGCAGGCTGCACGACGATCTTTGTGCTCTCGGGACGCGAAGATCTCCGCCATATGCGCGGCTGGAAGATCAAGCCGGATTATGTGGCCCGGGATCTGCTGGAAGCAACGGATATCATCAATGAGCGGAATCTCCTGCGCTCCAAGAGGAGAAAGCGCCGGGCCTTGACCGTCAAGTCGATCCGCCGGCGCATGGCCAAAGAAAAAGCCGGTTAACCCACAACCGTTTGCGATCATGAAAATTCTCATCGTGCATGCTTCAGCCGGAGCGGGCCACTTCAAAGCGGCTGAAGCGATTTACAAAGGGATCAAACAATCAGCCAGCCATGACGTGGTCCTGGTGGATGCCCTTGATCATGCAAGCTTCCTCTTCAAGAAATTCTACAAACAATCTTATTTTTTCCTTATTGCCAAGATCCCGTCGGTTTGGGGCTTTTTTTTCTGGATCCTCGACCTTGCTTGGCTTCAGCCTCTGGTCAGGGCTTCCCGCCGCATCCAGAATGCGCTGAACATGGGGAAACTCCATCAATTAATGACGGAGGGCTGCTTCGATTATATTGTCATGACCCATTTTATGCCGACGGAGATCGCGGCGGCGCTGAAAAGATCGGGCCGCATTTCGTCCAAGCTGATTACCGTAGTCACGGATTTCGATGTCCACCGGATTTGGCTGGCGGACGGGATCGATACGTATACAGTGGCCAGCGCCTGGACGAAAGAAAAATTGAAGAAGATCGGGGTTCCCGAGAGCGATATTTTTGTTTCCGGCATTCCGACCGATAAGAAATTCTCCGGACCGTTTGATCTTGCTGCTTTGAGAGGATCGTTCGGCTTAAAGGAAAGCCTGTTCACCGTTTTGGTTGCGACGGGCTCATTCGGCATCGGGCCGATCGAGCGGATCATCGAAATGCTTGCCGGATTTCAAGTTATTGTGGTTTGCGGGCACAACCAGGATTTGTACCGGGCATTGTCGGCTCGGGCCCTTGCGGATGTCCATGTCTTTGGGCTGGTCGATAACATGCATGAATTGATGGCCGTGTCCAACGCCATGGTCACTAAACCCGGCGGGTTGTCCATTTCTGAAGCACTGGTCAGCCGTTTGCCGATGATCTTCTTTAGCGCCATTCCTGGGCAGGAGACGGGAAACATCCGCGTCCTTCAAACATACGGGATCGGGGTGAGTGGATGCCGTATTGACCAGATCGGGGAAGAGTTGAAACGAATGAGAGATTCCAACGACGTATTTCATGCCGCGCGTGAGAAAATCAGCGTGGTGGCCCGTCCTTCTGCCGTTAGTGATATCATCTCTTTGTTGAAATAACATGACACCTCTTATCGCGAAAGTTGTGGTGGGCCTTCCGGTCGACGGTCCGTTCGATTACGCTATCCGTAAGGATCTTCAGGGTCGTATTCAGACTGGTCAGCGTGTGCGCGTTTTATTCAACAGACAGGAACGCGTCGGTTTTGTCGTCGGATTTTCTCAGCGCAGCGCCTTCAAGCAGCTGAATCCCGTCCTTGATGTTTTGGACGATGTGGCGGTTTTGGACGATCGGGCGTTAACGCTCGCGCAAACGTTCAGCCTGTATTATGGCTGTTCCTTAGGCGAAGCGATCGAGGCTTATCTGCCTTTGGCTTTGCGCCAAGACAAGTTCAGAGCGACCCGTGCAGGCGGTTCGTTCCCCAAAGCGGCCGAAAATTCTTCCCAAAAAGTTCAAATAACCCTGCTTCATGACCGGGGCCGGTATGATCGGTGGCCGTTCATTATTGAGCGCATTCAAAAAGCTGCAGCCCAGAAAAAAAATGTCATTGTGCTTGTGCCGGACGTGTTCTTTATCGAGGAAACGGTGGCGGTATTGGCGAGATCCCTGCCTTGCCCGATCATGGTCTTGGACAAATCGTTGACGCCGAAGAAGGAATTATCGCAGTGGGAGGATATGAAGGGCAAGGAGGGCTCCGTTGTGATCGGGACCCGGTCGGCCGTTTTCGCTCCCTTGCCGAATGTGGGGCTGATCGTTGTCGACGAAGAAGACAACAGTTCCTACAAGCAGGAGCAAACGCCGCATTATCATGCGCGCGAGGTCGCGCAGATGCGTTCAGAAATCGATCGCTGTGATTTGATCTTTGCCGGATCCGTGCCGTCGGCAGAAATATGGGAGAAAGCTAAACGCGAACGGTGGGAGAAAGTGACCTTGGGAGCCGACAGCCCGAGCAGGATGCAGATGGTCGACATGACCAACTACGATCCGCGCAAGACATCGATCCTTTCGTTCCCGCTTCAGAACGCGATGCAAAAAACATTGGAACGGGGAGGGAAGATTATTTTGTTCATGAACCGCCGAGGGTTCAGCACCCGCACGCATTGCCAGCAATGCGGGTTTATTGTCAAGTGTGAACGGTGCAATGTGGACCTGTCTTACCTATATTCCAAGAAAATGATGGTTTGCCGCCATTGCAATTTCAGCTGCGAACTGCCGAAGATCTGTCCTTCCTGCAACGGGTCCTATCTCCGCTCGACGGGCACAGGCATTGAGAAGCTCGAAAGCGAGGCGGCCCGCCTTTATCCGGGCGCGCGCATCCATCGCTTTGACAGCGAGTGCACGGCATTCCCGCAAGAGGCGGATATTATCATGACAACTCAGGCGATTTTTCGTCAGCATGAAGCGTGGACGGCTTCGCTTGTAGCTATGCTCAATTTTGATGCGCAGATCCACCGCTTCGACTTCCGTTCCGGGCAGAAATCGTTCTCGCTGCTGGTCCATTTAAAACAATTGGCCCAGGAGACGTTGCTGGTGCAAACCCGCATGCCGGATAACTATTGCCTTCAGGCCGCCCGGGAAATGGACTTCGATAAATTCTACCGCGAAGAGCTTAAGCAGCGCCGGGAGCTCAATCTGCCGCCGTATCGGCATCTGGTGGCGGTGAGCTTGCGGGGAAAGAATGAACGCTGCGTGTTCGAGCAAAGCGAGGCTCTTTTTGGTTTCTTGAAGGAAAGGCAAACCCAAGGCGTTGAGATCTCCGATCCGCATCCCGATGTTAATCCGAAGTTGCGAGATAAATTTTGGTATACGATTCTATTGAAAGGTCGGTCGGTTAAAGGTATACTGGCCATTATTAAGCCGGCGCTCAAGGGGTTCAGGAAAAGAGGCGTTATTGTCACGATCAATGTGGACCCTTGATGTCCGGCCAGCGATACGGAACGAATGTATTATGAGGATTGTTTTTTTTGGTAGCGATGATTTTGCGGCGGCGCATTTCGAGGCTTTGATCGCCAGTCCGTTCAAGGTTCTTGGCTGCGTGGCGCCGCCAGACCGCCCGAAAGGCAGAGGCATGAAGGTGGTTGATTCGCCCGTCAAGGAAAGCGCCCAGAAAGCGGGCGTTCCGGTGTGGCAGCCAGCCAACCTCAAAGATGAGGCCTTTGTCGGGGCATTGCGTGCGCTCCAAGCCGATCTGTTTGTGGTGATCGCATACGGCAAGTTTCTTCCGTCGGAGATTTTTAACATGCCGGCCTATGGCGCGATCAATGTGCACGCTTCGTTATTGCCGAAATACCGCGGGGCGGCCCCGATCAATTGGGTGATCATTCATGGAGAGGAAGAGACGGGAATCTCGGTTATCCGGATCAATGAGGAAATGGATGCCGGGGATATTCTCGCCCAATTAAAAATTCCGATCGCTCCCGATGAGACGGCCATTACATTGCGGACGAAGATGATTGGATTGGGACCGGACCTGCTTTTGAAAACGATAGCGGATTTGCCGGCAGGCACCGGCAAGCCGCAAAACGAGAACTTTTCGACATTCGCTCCCAAGCTGATCAAAGAGCTCGGAAATGTCCGATGGACAAAGCGAGCTCAAGAAATTTGCAATTTAACCCGGGGCTTGCTCCCGTGGCCTTCGGCATATACTTTTTATCAGGGAAAAATGCTCAAGATCCTGGAAGCCCAGATGATCGACAGGAGCTTTCCCTATGACGAGCCCGGGAAGGTCTTGGAGATCAGCAAGCGCGGGATCACGGTGGCGGCCGGCCGGGGAACAATTTTGATCAAGAGGGTCCATTTCCAGGATTCCAAGCCGATGGACGCTTATGATTTTGTTATCGGGCATGATATTACCGTCGGGTTCAAGTTTTCTTATGACAAGAATGACGGACAAGAGAAAGAACGATAAACTATGCCACAACTGAGAAAAGATCCCGTTGTCGGGCGATGGGTGATCATTTCCCGCTCTCGGGCCAGGCGCCCGGGCAATTTTGTCGACACCAGCGATCGCGAGGTCGAAGATACCGACAGAGAGTGCCTGTACTGCCAGATCCAGAAGAAGCATCCCCAATCGGGCGAGTCTTCCGGGGATGTGCGGGTGGTTTCATCGGAAGTTTACGGCAACCACCAGGACAAAAAGCTACACCGTTCCAAGCACGGCCTGTATGATGTGATCGACGGGTTCGGTGCGCATGAGATTATCATTGAAACAACAGAACATTTAACGAATATGGCGGACCTGGATATGGACCAGATCCGTCTTGTTTTCGAAACCTATGCTTCCCGGATGCGGGAATTGGAAAAGAACGAGCAATTCCAATATGTCTTGGCCTATAAGGATTACGGGCCGACAGCGGGAGGCGCCCGAGGGGCGCATACATGCTCGCATGTTGTCGCGACTCCGGTCCGGCCTTTGAGAGTCAAAGAAAAATTGATCGGGGCCAAAAATTACTATGAGAAGCATAAGCGTTGCGTTTATTGCGATTTGATCCGCCAGGAGATTCAATCCGGGGAAAGGATCATTTATGAAACCCAGCATTTTGTCGCCTTGACGCCGTTCGCGGCTCGGCTGCTCTTCGAGATGTGGATCCTGCCCAAGGAGCACCATTGTGACTTTCCGGACGGCATCAAGGGAAAAGAAGATGATCTAGCGCTGATGATGAAGGTCCTGCTCACAAAGCTGCAACAGGGATTGGAAGATCCCGCCTACAATTTTGTGATCCAGACGGCGCCGTTTGCCCGAAGAGGCCCCGATGCGGAAAAATGGCAGACCATTGAGCAGGATTATCACTGGCACATAGAATTAATGCCGCGCTTAACGCGGGTCGCGGGATTTGAAAAGGGAACAGGATTTTATATTTGTTCGATTCCGCCGGAGAATATGGCGGAATATCTAAGGGAGATCGAGATCGATGACACAATTACGGCGTGATCCCATGATTGGCCAGTGGGTGAATATCCATACGGACGATTCTTTCGGGCCTGAAGATTATCAAAAAGAAGATCATCTCCCCCGGCATGCCGCCACATGCCAGTTTTGCCCCGGGCGGGAGCACCAAACGCCGCATGAAGTCGATGCTTTGCGCAGCCGCGGGTCCCGGCCGAACGGCCCGGGATGGCAGGCGCGGGTTGTTCCCAATAAATTTCCGGCTTTACAGATCGAGGGGAATATCGATGAGGCCAAGGACGGTATTTTTGATTTTTCCAACGGCGTCGGAGCTCACGAGGTTCTTATCGAGACCCCGGTGCACAGCAAGCATTTGGCGGATTTTACGCGGGAGGAAATGGCCGGGGTCATCCAGCTTTATCAGAACCGCTTGAGGGACCTGACCAGGGACCGGCGGTTCAAATATATCATCATTTTTAAGAATTTCGGGGAGGCTGCCGGAACCAGCGTCGAGCATGCGCACAGCCAGATCATCGCGCTGCCGATGATCCCCAAATATGTTTTGGAAAAGATCGAAGGGGCCCGGGCCTATTATGACGAGCATCAGCGTTGCGTGATTTGCGATATGGTCAAGCAGGAATACCATGATAAAAAAAGGATCTTTACCCAGAACCACGATTTTGTGGCCTTCTGCCCCTTTGTTTCCCGCTCGTCTTTCGAATACTGGATCGTCCCGAGAGCGCATGATTCGAATTTCGCGGATATGGAAGAAGGAAAAAAGAATTCCCTGGCCGATCTGTTAAGGGAAACTTTGGTCCGCCTGAGAAATTGCCTGTCCAATCCCTCGTACAACTATTATCTGCATGTTCCGCCGGTTAATACCGGGGGCAAAGAGGATTTTCATTGGCATATTGTGATCGTTCCCAAACTGACCCGCACGACCGGGTTTGAATTGGGGACCGGATTCTACGTTGTCAGGACGTCTCCGGAAGCAGCCGCCGGGTATCTACGCAATACCAAAGTGACTTCTGAAGCCTGATTTGGGGAAAACCGCGAACATTATCCTTGACATTTCATCGGACTAGTTATATTTTATATGTCTTGTTGGGCCAAAATTTATGAAAATCAACCATCAAGGGCTGTTGTTTAAGAGGGAGGAAATAGAATGATAAAGGTAGGAATCAACGGATTCGGCCGTATCGGCCGTCTTGTCTTCCGTGCAGCGATGCAAAATGACAAGATCGAAGTTGTCGGCATCAACGATATCGTCGAACCGGATTATTTAGCGTACATGCTCCGCTACGATTCAACGCATGGCCGGTTCAAAGGCGCGGTTGAGGTCAAGGGATCGAACCTGATCGTCAACGGCAAAACGATCCGCGTTACAGCGGAAAAAGATCCCGCCAATCTTAAATGGGGCGAGATCGGCGCTGAATACATTGTTGAGTCAACGGGCTTGTTCCTCACCAAAGAAAAAACGCAAGGACATATCAAGGCGGGCGCCAAGAAAGTCATCATGTCCGCTCCTTCCAAAGATGATACGCCAATGTTCGTCATGGGCGTCAACCACGAAACGTACAAGCCGGAAATGGATTTTGTTTCCAACGCTTCCTGTACAACGAACTGTTTAGCGCCGGTTGTTAAGGTCCTGCATGATAATTGGGGCGTTGTCGAAGGGTTGATGACGACCTGCCACGCGGTAACAGCAACGCAAAAAACAGTTGATGGCCCGTCTATGAAAGACTGGCGCGGAGGCCGCGGCGCTTACCAAAACATTATTCCGTCTTCGACTGGGGCAGCCAAAGCGGTAGGAAAGGTCATTCCTGCTCTCAACGGTAAGCTCACCGGCATGTCTCTGCGCGTTCCCACGGCGGACGTCTCGGTTGTGGATTTAACCTGCAGGCTGGCAAAACCGGCAAAATGGGACGAGATCAAGCAAGCGATGAAAAAAGCTTCGGAAGGTTCCTTAAAAGGCATTCTCGGTTATACTGAAGATGCGGTGGTATCGACCGATTTCCTTGGGGATCCCAGAACGTCCATTTTTGATGCCGGCGCCGGAATCGCCTTGAACGATCAGTTTGTCAAGGTGGTAGCCTGGTACGATAATGAGTGGGGATATTCCGTGAAGGTCGTCGACCTGATTTGTTATATTGCTTCAAAGGCGAAGAAATAATCCGGTCGCGAGTTATTGAAGAAGCATATTGAATGGAAGCCCTTAACAAGTTAAACTTGTTGAGGGCTTCTTTTTGGTTTTCTTTAGGCGGGTCCTAGCAGTTCTTAGGGCATGGGAGGGATTTATGGGGGCAAAGAAGATACTGGTCGTTGATGATGAGAAAAAGATCCGCGAATTGCTTGAGCTGAGACTGTCATCCGCCGGATATCAAGTTATTCAGGCTAAAGATGGCGAAGAAGGGCTGGCCAAAGCTAAAGAATGCCGACCGGACCTGATCTTAATGGATGTCATGATGCCCAAAGTAGACGGCCCGGAAGCGGTTAAAGGCCTGCAGGAGGATCCCGTAACCAAGGATATTCCGGTAATATTCTTGACCGCTATTATTACAAAAGAAGAGGAAGAGGGCCAGATGTCCGGAGTTTTTACGGATATGCCCCGGTACCGTTTTATGGCCAAACCGTTTGATCCCCAGAAGTTATTGGCTGAGATCAAGAAGGCATTGAAAGAATGATCCCTGTCTTTTTATGAGGCATGTCTATGTCTAAAGAGAGAATCCTTATTGTCGACGATGATAATACAACGCGGGCGATCGTTGTTGCCGGCCTCGGGAAAGCCAGATATCAGGTTTATGAGGCCCAAAGCGGCGAGGGCGGGTATCAGATCGCCCGCAGCATCAGGCCG
>JAKQAH010000141.1 GCA_029568545.1 Candidatus Omnitrophota bacterium | reverse complement strand
TTCCCTTGCAGTTTATCAACGGGCGGGAAGATGAAATTTGCACTAAGGAAACCGTCGCGTTCTTAAAAAAAATGGCTCCCCGTTCCCGCTTCGATTTCTTTGATCAATGCGGGCATTTTCCGTTCTTGAGCAAACCCCATGAATTCAATCGGATCATGGAAGCATTCCTCAAGGAATCAACCCTTTAATGATAACGTTTGCCGTAAATCAAAAAATTCGCGATGCTTTTTCCGGCGCTGCACCCCGGTATGATGAGCTAACGGACTTTCATAAAAAGATCGGGAGACGTCTGGCGAAAAAAGTCTGTGACGGAGGTCCGTTTGCCAGGATATTGGATGTCGGCATGGGAACCGGAGGATTTACCGGCCTTCTGACGGAGGGTTTTCCGTCGGCTAGGGTCATTGGCATCGATTTTGCGGCGGGCATGATCGATCAGGCGCGGGAAAAAGAGCGAGCATTCCTGATCGTTCAGGGGGATGCTTTTTCCTTGCCTTTTAGAGACGGCGCTTTCGATGCGATCGTTTCCAATCTGGCTTACCAGTGGATGCCGGACCTGGCCGGAGCGTTTGGGCACTGTCGGACAAAATTAAATCAAGGCGGGAAACTCTATTTAACGATATTCGGGCGCGATACATTCGGGGAACTGTTTGAGACTTTGAAGGAATGCCTCGGGAACAATAATGCCGGGATCCGCCGGCTTGCTGGTCGCAAAGAAATTGCAGAAGCGCTTGAACAGGCGGGATTCCGCAACGTGCGCGTATCATCGGAATATTTTAAAACAGTTTTTCCCGATATGATCGCTTTGCTCAAATGGATCAAGAAGATCGGCGCCAATGCTCTTGTGAAAGATTTTTATTTAGGAAAGGATCTCATGTCTCGGATGAACGGCTGCTACGATGAGCGTTTTCATGCCGACCGGGGTGTTTATGCGACATCTGAGATCATATGGGTCGAGGCTAACCGATGAACCGCAGAGGTATTTTTATAACGGCGACCGATACAGGTGTTGGAAAAACAATCACAACGCTGGTTCTCGGGGCCTTACTGCAAGACCGCGGCGTTGAGATCGGCGTCATGAAACCGGTGCAGTGCGCCGGCAACGACGCTCAATTCCTCAAGAGATCCTTATCTTTGTCTGATCCCATAGAGAAGATCAACCCGTATTTCGCGCCCGAGCCGCTGTCGCCCCATCTCGCGTTTGCCCGCCAGAAGAAAACTGTTAGCATTAAAAAAATAAAAACGATCTATAACGAATTAGCCGCGAACCATGATCTTATGCTTGTGGAGGGGGCGGGAGGGTTAATGGCGCCGATCACGGATCGTTATTTCATCGGAGATCTTATCCGAGAGCTGGATCTCGGGGTTGTTATTGCCGCCCGTCTTGGGTTGGGAACGATCAACCATACGCTTTTGACGGTCCGTCAGGCTAAAGAGCTTGGACTGAAAGTGATAGGCGTCATTTTCAATGAAGGAGAAAAAAAGAAAAGAGGCCTTCCCGAAAAAACCAATCCCGATGCCGTGCGCATGTACGGCAACGTGAAGATTTTAGGAACGATTCCGTATTTAAAAGATCTGAAACTCTCAACGATACGAAAAACTGTTACAAGAACGATTAATATCCACCTGTTAATGCCGCCTGTTGCGGCCGAAGGCGATCGTTCGAAACAATTATCTGATTGGGACAAAAAATATCTTTGGCATCCGTTCACGCAGATGCGGGATTGGCTGAAAGAAGAACCGCTCGTCATTGACCGCGCGGAAGGATCCTCTTTGATCGACATCCGCGGGAAACGGTATTTGGACGGGGTTTCCAGCCTTTGGGTCAATGTGCACGGGCATCGCCATAAGCTCATTGATGATGCGATCAAGGGCCAGGTCGGTCGATTGAGCCATTCCACATTACTGGGGCTTTCCAATACTCCCGC
>JAKQAH010000139.1 GCA_029568545.1 Candidatus Omnitrophota bacterium | reverse complement strand
CCGGGAGTTTCAACGACTGGTCGCTCGATGACGGCTGCCGCCTCAAAGAGGTCGACGGCCAATGGGAAGTTCAGATCCCGCTGAAACCCGGGTCCTATAAGTATCAGTTTATCGTGGACGGCGTGTGGAAAGAAGATCCGAGCAATCCCCGACGGGAAAGGAATTCGTTTGGCGATATCAATTCCCTGATCGAAGTCACGCCTGAACTGGCGATGGAACAATAGGTGTTTTGAGCGTTTATGAATCAATCCTCTCGAGTGGACCCCCAGATCCTTGAAGGCAAGATCTTCGCGATGTTGTCGTACCTGTCCATTCTCTGCATTATTCCTCTGGTCTTTAAGAAAGACAATCCTTTTGTGCTCAAGCACGGCAAGCAGGGGCTGGTTCTTTTTCTCGGCGAGGTCGCGGTTTTTATCGTCCATATTATTTTGGGCCTGTGGATCCTGCGGCTGGGCATGTTCGTGCTGGGCGTGATATCGTTCATCGGCTTGATCGCGGCGTTGCAGGGGCGGGAGGCGGAACTGCCGGTTGTGACGGGCCTGGCCGAATCGATTACCCTATGACATGTCAGTTGTCGACTTCCTCCTCAATTCCCTTATCAAGCATCTTCAAAAAAAACAGAAGGCCAGAAAAGATCGAAAGAAGTCGAAACGCAGATTTTTAAAGCGGTCTCGGAAAATTGTCCGGTCCAAGCGGCGGCCTTCCCATCGCCCGGCCCGGCCCAAAAGGTTCCGCAAGCGCCTGGCAAAACGCAAACCTGCCAAACGGTTATTTGCCCGGAAGAAATTACGCCCCAAGAAACGGAAAATCAAAGCCTTATCAAAAAAGAAGGCGGCGGTTGCGCGTTCGCATGTCCGGCTCAAACGCGTCAAGAAAATAAGGAACCCGGTTGTTCGATCAGATGAACGCAAGCCGGCTGTTCCTGAGGTTTGTATCGGCGAGATCACGCATTTTTTCTCGCGGATCCAGGTAGTGGTTCTTAAAATGACGGGAGGGAGATTGTGCGTCGGGGAAAAGGTGCATATTCTGGGGAGCGCAACGGATTTTATTCAGAAAGTAGGATCCCTTCAGATTGAGAGCGTTGATGTCAAGGAGGCCCGCAAGGGGCAGTTGGTCGGGTTGAAGGTCGATCGGCCCGTGAAGGTCGGCAGCAAAGTCTATAAACAGCCGTGACATGGAAAGGGGACGTATGCCCAGAAAAGCGTCATTAACAGCGAATGAAAGAAATCTTATTCGGCGGTATCTGATCTGGTGCTATAAAACGACCAAAGAGGATCTTGACCGGATCGATCGGTATTTTACGCAGATCAAGGCGGATGAAGTTGTTTTAAAGCAGCTGAGGAAAGCTCGAGCCCATGCGGATAGGGTCGGCCAGTTCCAGGCCTACATGAAAAGCAAGGAAGACAATGCCTTGAAAAAGAAATTTAAGGACGGCAAAGGCGGAGAAATGCTGCCTGAATACCAGTATTTGCGCCAGCGCTTTACGGCGATCGAGACGGCGATCTGTTATTTCCTGGGGGTGAAGGAGCTGAAAAAGATATGTTCTTTGTATGAAACGGAGATGACCCGCCGGATCCTGGAAGCCCGCGAACACACGTAAAAGGATTTTAAAATCTCTGAAGGTCGCGGATCCGCTGCTGCTGGTCGCGCATGAACTGTTTTTGGCGCTCCTGGATGTCGTCCATGCGCCGTTGCTGTTCTCGAAGCTGGAAGCTTGAGTCGATGCTGTCGGTCGAGGCTGGAGGATTCAAGGATTTCTTGATGGAGGTCATAAGGCCGAGAATGAGCGCAATGGCCAAAATGACAGCGACGACAAAAGGGAGGATTTCTTCGAAGCCTTTCATAATATCTCGATTATAAAATGAAATGAGGCCTTCCGCAAACAGATTTTGTGATATTCGCCCGACCCCGGAAGCGCGGATCCGTTTTGCGTCTTTTGTGTTGTAGCGGCCAGCCGGGGTTGATATAATGACACCGTAGAGAAGAGGCTGGGGAAATCATCGAAAAGGAGAAAGATCATGTCGGGACAATACGATTTCAAGAAGGAATGGGAAAAAACGCGGGATCAACTCGCTAAATTCAGCAGGGAAGCCGCGAAAGTCGCTAAAAAAGGCGAGAAGGAGCTTGTCAAGTTCTCGCGCCGGAGCAAGCTGCATATTGACGCGACAGCGATCAGCCTGAAGAAGGAGCATTTATACTATTTGATCGGTAAAGAATACACTAAAGAAGGGATGCCTGCCGAGCCTACGCCTAAATTATCGAAGCTGATCAATGATTTAAAGAAAGCCGATCGAGACCAGCAGGCTCTGGACCGCAAGCTGAAACAAAAAGAAAAGTGAGAAATCTTCCCTCCCGTTTTATTATTGCCGCAATAGTGTTTCTGGCTTTTTTGATGGGTCGGTGCTGGGCGGGGGATGAAAAGTCCTCCTCCGGCGGCGTTGAGATCTTTGTTCAAGGCAGAAAATATAAATCCATCCGGGAATACAAGCGCGAACAGATCAAGGCTGCTTTTACGGATGTCTTATCGACAAAGGATCTGCGCGAATTCACCGAAGATGAGCTGACGGCTATTATTAAGGAGATCTGCCATGAATCGGGTCAGGCAGGTTCGGGGAAAAGCGAGACAGGATTTTCCGTCCAGGAAGGTGCTGAAACAGGGGCGATCGGTGAAAACGCCTCAAGAACGCAGAAAGAGCTTAAAGATTATCTGAAGGAATATGAGGTTTTTGATCCGAGCCTGGTTGATCCCCAAAACATAGAGGCAACCGCAACGGAACATGATTCCTCATGGCCGGATGCTTCAGGAGATTGAGTTTTTACCTGCCTGAGCAAATAAAAGGTGTTAGGAAGGAAGGTATTTCTGCCATGGCGCATTCTTGGGACAGAAGGCGCAAAGCGCCCCTCCCGCCGGCTTTAGCACTTGACTAATATATATACTGATAGTATAATGCCACAACTAATTAAGCGGAAACCATGAATTGCGGCAAAGGAATGGAGAGGCCATGACCAGTCCGCAAAATGGAAGAACGAGGAGAAGAAATTGGTTTTACTGAAAGAACAAAGAACTGAGGTCATTGACAATTTTAAAATCCATGCGAAAGATACCGGATCCCCTGTGGTGCAGATCGCTCTGCTCACGCAAAAGATCAACTATCTGACGGAACATTTTAAAGTTCACAAAAAAGACTTCCATTCCCGCCGGGGTCTTTTGATGATGATCGGGAAGAGACGCCGTCTTTTAGCCTACCTGAAAAAAACGGATCTTCAAAAATACCAAGAAACGATCGATAAATTAAATTTACGCAAGTGAGGGTATCTTAATGGATTTACACCGCATTGAAGTGCCTTTTGGCGCTCAGAGTCTCATTTTGGAGACCGGGAAGCTGGCCAAACAGGCGAACGCCGCCGTAACTGTGACTTATGGGGGAACCGTTGTTCTGGTTACGGCCTGCATGTCGAACAAGCCATCTCCCGAAGCTAGCTTTTTCCCGCTGATGGTCGAATATCAAGAAAAGACATACTCCGCCGGGCGCATTCCCGGGGGATTTTTTAAAAGAGAAGGCCGGCCGACCCAAAAAGAGATCCTGACATCCCGGGTTATTGACCGCCCGATCCGTCCTCTTTTTCCGCAAGGATTTTTCAACGAAGTCCAGATTGTTGCCACCGTTTTGAGCAGCGATGGAGAAAATGATCCTGATATTTTAGCTTTGGTTGGCGCCTCCGCGGCGTTGACCATCTCAGATATTCCCTTTGACGGGCCTGTCGGGGCTGTGCGCGTCGGGCTGATCAACGGGGAATTTATCCTAAATCCGACGTATAAGCAGAGAGAAGAAAGCGCGCTGGATCTGGTTGTCGTCGGGCACAAAGACGGGATCGTCATGATCGAGGGCGAATCGAACGAAACGCCCGAAGCGCAAGTGATCGAGGCGCTTCGTTATGCCGCCGGGCAATTGGAGCCGATCCGCAAGATTCAAAACGAATTCTGCAAGCGCGCCGGGAAAGAAAAAGCCAAGGCTGAGCTGTTCAATCCCCATCCGGGATTAAAGGGAAAGATCGTTGAGCTTTTGGGCGGAGGATTGACAAAAGCCTACCGAATAGCCGATAAGGAAGAGCGGGAAACGGCCCTGAATGCTTTGTTTGATAAAATTAGCGGGGATCTTGCCGTTTTTGAAGCGTATAAGGTCAACGACAAGGATGTTTCCCGTGATCAGCTGAAAATGATATTCGATGAGATCGAATATGAAGAAGTGCGCCGCCTGATCTTCGAGGAGAAAAAACGCGCAGACGGACGGGGGCTCAAAGATATCCGCCAGATCACCTCCGAGATCGATGTGTTGCCGCGAACGCACGGGTCAAGCTTATTCACCCGCGGCCAGACCCAGAGCTTAGCTGTCGTTACGCTTGGGACCCGTCGCGATGAACAATTGGTTGAGGCGCTGGACGGCGTCTTTTACAACAATTTCATGCTGCATTACAATTTTCCGTCTTTCAGCGTCGGCGAGACGAAGCCGATGCGGGGGCCGGGCCGGCGCGAGATCGGCCACGGCGCCTTGGCGGCGAAATCGCTTAAAGCGGTCATGCCGAAGAAGGAAGATTTCCCTTATACGGTGCGGGTGGTTTCGGAGATCCTGGAATCCAACGGGTCCTCCAGCATGGCGAGCGTTTGTGCCGGCTGCCTGAGCTTGATGGCCGCTGGCGTTCCTATTTCCGCTCCTGTGGCCGGGATTTCCATCGGTCTGATCAGCGACAAAAAGAGCAATAAATATTGCCTGCTGACCGATATTATGGGCCTGGAAGACCATTTTGGGGATATGGATTTTAAGATTGCCGGGACCCGGAAGGGGATCACCGCCATCCAGTTGGACCTCAAGATTCAGGGTGTCAGCGTCGATCTGCTTGCCCAGGGCGTGGATCAGGCCCGGGAGGCGCGGTTATCGATCTTGGATAATATGACAAAAGTCATTGCCCAGCCAAAACCGGAAACCTCATCGTTTGCGCCGCGGATCGTGATCACGCAGGTTCCTGTTGCGAAGATCGGAGAGGTGATCGGTCCGGGAGGCAAAATGATCAAAAAGATCATGGAGCAGACCGGAGCGACGTCGATTGACATTGATGATGAAGGCCAGGTTTTGATCGCGGCGGCCGATCAGGAATCCGCCCAGAAAGCGCTGGAATACATTGATGGCCTGATGCAAGAGCCGGAGGTCGGCAAGACCTATGATGCTGTCGTCATGAAAGTGACCAATTTCGGGGCTTTCTGCGAATTTCTTCCCGGCAAGCAAGGACTCGTTCATGTGTCCGAGTATTCGAATGAATATGTCAAGGACATGGAATCCGTATGCAAGGTTGGCGACCGGTTCAAAGTGAAATTGGTCGAGATCGATAAAATGAAGCGTCTTAATTTAAGCCGCAAGCAGGCAGATTCTTAATTCCTATCCTGAAGACTCATGAAAGAAGAGCATATCAATGAAATCCAGGCCATTGTTATCTTTGCGCTTGGCCTCATGTTTTTGTTCAGCTTTCTTTCGTTCGTACCGGAAGACCTTTCCTGGTACACGTCGACTCCGAACGTTCCGGCGAAAAATCTGATCCGCATAACGGGGGCTTATGCCGCCGGATCGCTCTTTTTTGTTTTTGGCTACAGCGCTTACGCGCTTGTAGCCTTTTTATTTTTCTGGAGCTGGAATAAATTCGCTTCGCGGCAGGTCCGTTTCACCATTTCGAAGTTCATCTGTTTTCTTGTTTTGTTCTGCGTCTTAAGTTCGCTGTTCAGCATGATCGGAAATCAAACGTCTGTGGCGCGTTTTCAGCGGGGAGGGATCGTCGGGCTGATCATTTCGGATCCTCTTGTGCAGAAGACCGGCGTCGGCGCTTATGTGATCTTGATCATGTTGGGGATGCTGGCGCTAGTTGTCACGGGCGAAGTTTTGATTTCTCCCTGGTTTTTGGTGATCGTGCAAAAAATGCGCGAGACGGCCATCGATTTTTATGAGCGCATCCGGACACGGAAGCAAACGGCGGCGGTCAAGCCGAAGGTCAATGTCCGGCCTTCTCAGCCACCCAAAGCCAAAAGCCTTAAAGAAATATTGGAAGCCAAGGAAAAGCAGGCTCCTGCGGCGACGGCCGAGGAAGAGAAGGGAAAAAAGAAGGCCGAAAGCGAAGAAAAAAGCAGTCCTCAGGAAGAGGACCAAAAGCCTGCTCCGGCGCCGAGGATTCGTATTATTGCTCCGGAACGCCCGGAGGCGGAGGAACAGGAAGAGGAAGATCCCGTCCCCCAGATGGTCGGCGAATATCATTTGCCGATGCTGGATCTTTTGCAGGATCCCCCGAAGGTTTCGACGAATAAAAACAGCCTGATCAACGAGGCTCAATTGCTTGAGTCGACGCTTGCGGAATTCGGCGTCAGCGCGCGGGTGGCCGATGTCGAGAAAGGCCCTGCCATTACGCGCTACGAACTTGAACCGGCGCCCGGGGTGAAAGTCCAGAAGATCACGACCCTTTCGGATGATATCGCTTTGGCGATGCGGGCGGCGGCGGTGCGCATTGTTGCCCCTATTCCCGGAAAAAACAGGGTCGGGATTGAGGTCCCGAATGCGGATTCCGCGATCGTTTATCTCAACGATGTCTTGTCGACGAGCGAATTCCGCTCGTCCTCGTCCAAATTGACGCTATCTCTGGGCAAGGATATTGCGGGCGAGCCGATTATTGCCGATCTCGCGGAAATGCCTCATCTTCTTATCGCCGGTACGACGGGATCCGGGAAAACGGTCTGCGTCAACGGCATCATTATGTCCATGCTGCTCAATGCCTCGCCCAGCGAAGTGAAATTCGTGATGGTCGACCCGAAAATGGTGGAATTGGCGCCGTATAACGATATCCCGCATTTGCTTTGCCCGGTCGTTACGGATACGAAAAAAGCTTCCGGCGTCTTGAATTGGGTCGTCGGCGAAATGGAGTCCCGTTACCGCAAGCTTTCCAAAACGGGCGTTCGCAATATCAAAGGGTACAATGCCGAGGGCCATTACATGCCTTATATCGTCGTGATCATTGATGAATTGGCGGATCTGATGCAGGTCTCGGCGAAAACGGTTGAAAGCGCGATTACGCGCATCGCGCAGCTGTCGCGCGCGGTCGGCATCCACATGATCCTGGCGACGCAGCGCCCGTCGGTCGATGTCATTACGGGCGTCATCAAAGCGAATTTCCCGGCCCGCATTTCGTTTAAGGTCGCTTCCAAGGTCGATTCGCGCACGGTTCTGGACATGAACGGCGCCGAGACGCTGCTCGGGAAAGGGGATATGCTTTTTATCCAGCCGGGCGCCGCGAAACCGACCCGCGGCCAATGCAGCTATGTCCGGGACGAGGAGATCAATAAAGTGATCCAATTCATTAAGGACCAGCAGGCGCCGTCGTACGACGAAAGCGTCACGGCCCAGCAAAAAGGCAGCGATGTCGGCGGGTCCGATCAATATGACGAGTATTATGACGATGCCGTGCGCCTTGTGATCGAAACCAATCAGGCGTCGGTTTCCATCCTGCAGCGGCGCATGCGCCTGGGCTATACGCGCGCGGCGCGGTTGATCGATATGATGGAGCAGAACGGGATCGTCGGGCCTTATTGCGGAAGCAAACCGCGAGAGATTTTGATCGATCGGGAACAGTGGCTATTGGATAACGGGCAGAATCAAGACAATGGATAAAAGAAAAGAACATACAAAAGAAACAGCGGATCGAAAGAACGCGTCCGGCGCCGGGCAAGTCCAAGAAAGCACGGTTGCGGAGATGATGGGCTGGTCCGATCCGTCGAAGGAATCCGCGTCGCTCTCCAAGGCTCCGGAAAATGTCACGGCGGGAGGTCTTCTTAAGAAAGAAAGGCTGGCCCAAGGCCTTTCCCTGGAGATCATTCATGAAACAACTAAGATCCCTCTGGATGCCTTGCGGGCCATTGAAGAAGGCTATAAGATCCGCAGCCTTTCGCCTTTTATTTTAAAGGGTTTGTGAAGATGTACGCGGACTATCTCGGCGTTGATGTTTCGAAAGTGATTGAAGATTATCATACCGAGAAGCTCCCCCAATATGTCGAGCAGGATGTCGAGACCTTTGATTTCGTTCTATGGATCAAGAATTTCTTCGACAGGAGGCGCAGGCGGAAAATTCTTGTCGCTGCAGGGATTATTTTGGCTCTGTTCTTGCTTGTGAAAATGATCGGTTCGCTATTTAAGGAAAAATCTCCGGCTGCGGCTTACAAGGATCTTGCCAAGAAATCCGAAGTTGTCAAAGCGCAAGAGGTCAAGAAAGAAGCCGCAAAGATTGAAGCCAAACGGATCGTTGAGGAATCGCGCGCCACGACCCAATCCCAGCCTCCCAAAATTGTCGTTCCGAAAGAAGTCCCGGCGGTAAAACCCTCGGAGATGCCGCCCGCTCCCAAGCCGACGCAGCCGGTTGCTGCCGCTTCGCCCCTTGCCAAGGAGAAGGCTGTTGTTCTTACGGTGCGTGCCAAACAAAACAGCTGGTTGAGCGTCAAGACCGATGGGAAGGTTGTTTTTCAATCAACATTGAGGCTTGGCGCCGTCGAGACATGGAAGGCCCAAGAGGAAATCGAGATTTCCGGCAAGAATGTAAGCCAGCTGGAATTCGAGCTTAACGGCAAGATGATCGGCGCGTTGGGGCAAAAAGACCGTAATGCCAAGAAGGTCGTCATTACCAAAAGCGGTTTGTCGGTCAAGAATTAGCACCCTATCTTTTTTATCTGCTCTGCCATTCATCAGGGAATGAACAAAAAACCCCCTCAGACAATCCAGGATTCCCAGACGGGCCGGGAACGGCAAGGAAAGAACGTCGGCGTGGTCAATTTGGGATGCGCCCGCAATTTGGTGGACGCGCAGGCTATCCTGGGGCATCTGAAGCGTCACGGCCATCACATTGTCGGGATCGAGGATTCCGAGATCGCCATTATCAACACATGCGCGTTTGTCGAGGAGGCTAAGAAAGAGTCGATCGATACGATCCTTGATGCGCTCGAGCTGAAAAAACAGGGAAAGCTCAAAAAAGTCATTGTTGCCGGGTGCCTGGCTCAGCGCTATGGCAGTCAGCTGGCGAAAGAATTCAAGGATATTGACGCGATCGTCGGAGTGCAGCAGCTGCAGAAGGACGGCGTTGCCGATCAGGTGTCTTTGACGCCCGCCCATTTCGCGTATGTTAAGATTTGCGAAAGCTGCTACAACCAGTGCAGCTTTTGCATCATTCCTAAGATCAAAGGCAAATTTGTTTCCCGGACCGCGGCATCGATCCTGGAGGAGGTCAAGCGCCTCGATGAGCGCGGCGTGCGGGAGATCCATATCATCGGCCAGGATATCACGGCCTACGGGATGGATCTTTACCGCGAAAAGTCTTTGGCCCGCCTGCTCAAGGAGATTGTGGCCATTACGAAGAATATCCGATGGATCCGCCTGCTTTATACGTTCCCCGCGCATGTGACCGACGAATTGATCGAGGTGATCGCCCGCGAGAAAAAGATCTGCAAATACATCGATATGCCGATCCAGCATATCAGCGATCCTCTGCTTAAGGCGATGAACCGCAATATCACGCAAAAGGAGACTCTGGCGCTTATAAGGAAAATACGGAATCGGATTCCCGGGGCAAGTTTGCGCACGACGTTTATCGTCGGGTTGCCGGGAGAGACCGAAGAAAACTTTTATGAGCTTCTGAGGCTGATCAAAAGCGCGCGGTTTGAGAAGGTCGGCGTTTTTGTGTATTCGCGCGAAGAAGGGACGCCGGCCTATCAGATGGCCGATCAGGTTCCCGAAGCGGTCAAGAAAAGACGACTGGACGCCTTGATGTCCGCCCAGCAGGAGATTTCCAGGAGCCTCCAGGAAAAGTTTATTGGCCGGACGCTTGAAGTGCTCGTTGATGAAGAGCAAAAAGGGGAACAGGGTGTGTATTTGGCCCGCAGCGAATATGATGCGCCGGAAGTCGATGGGATTGTCTATGTCCGGTCCGGGAAAAGATTGAGCCCGGGGGACTTCGTCAAAGTCAGGATTACCGACGCTTACGAATACGATCTTGCCGGGGAGCTTGCATGAACTTGCCGAATATATTGACGATGTGCAGAGTGCTGCTCACGCTCTTTTTTATTTTCTTTCTCGGTCAACCCGGAACCATGCCAAAGATTTTAGCGCTCATGGTCTTTACGCTCGCGTCCGTTACGGATTTTCTCGACGGCTATTATGCCCGCACGCGCTGTCTGATTACCGCTTTTGGGAAGATCATGGATCCTATTGCCGATAAATTCCTGATACTATCGGCGTTTTTCATTTTTACGCAGATGCGTATCGTTGCGTTCTGGATATTTGCAATCATTTTTGTCAGAGAAGTCCTGGTGACCGCGTTGCGGTTGATCGCGATCGGCAAAGGAAGGGCTCTGGCCGCCGAAGGGGCGGGAAAACTAAAAACCGTGTTGCAAATCGCCGCGGTCTACTTGATAATGATATTTATCATTTTAGCGTCGCCGGATACAAGCGCAGAATGGCACAGAACGCTCATGCCTGTTCTGGCCCAAGGGATTTACCTTTTTATGATGGCGGTCATGGCGGTTACGCTGTGGTCGGGGCTTTCATTTGTCTGGAACAACCGTCAAGAGATCTTTCATGCCGGATAAACTTGTCAAGATGCTATCGACATGGTTCTACGTCGGGAATATTCCCGCAGCGCCGGGAACGGCCGCAAGCGCGGTGGCGGTTCTTCTGGCGGTCATTTGTTCCGCCCACATCTTCCTGTATTTGCTGGTTTTGCTGGCCGTCACGGTTCTGGGGTTTGCGGTCTCGGGCAGAATGGAGGATATTCTCGGCAGAAAAGATCCAGGATGCATTGTTATTGATGAGGTGGCCGGGGTTCTGGTCGCGTTGTTCTTGCTGCCTTTAAACTGGCCGGTTGTTATTACGGCTTTTTTTCTTTTTCGCGCGTTTGACATGTTCAAGATCTATCCGGTTAATAAATTCGAACAGGGGAAAGGCGGCTTGGGGATCATGGCGGATGATTTGGTGGCGGGGCTTTACACGAATCTCGTTATGCAGATCGCTGTCCGCTGGGCGGGAATTGTCTAATTCAATACAAGGAGGGGACTATCATGATGCGAACATCCAATCCGGCGTTAAATGACAAGGTTTTTAATGATGCCAGCCGTTTGGGCGCGGGTCAGACCATGACCCTGCAGGGAACGGTCAATAAGACGTTTGTGTTGCTGGGTTTGCTTGTTTTCTCAGCCGCATGGGTGTGGGGCAAGATCCTGCAGCCGGCGGCTGCGCCTTTGCTGGAAGGGATTGAAGGGACGGCCCGGGCCGTGCCTCCTTCCGTCGGGCCTTTGATGATGCTGGGCGTTTTCGGCGGCATGATCGTCGGGTTTGTGACGATTTTCAAGAAAACATGGGCCCCTGTGACGGCGCCGGTTTACGCGCTTTGCGAAGGCCTTTTCATTGGAGGGATCTCGGCGATCTTTGAGATCCAGTATCCGGGCATCGTCCTGCAGGCGGTCGCGTTGACATTCGGCGCCCTATTCTGTCTTTTAACCGCCTATAAGTCCGGGATGATCAGGCCGACCGAGAATTTTAAGCTGGGCCTGGTGGCGGCAACCGGGGCCATTTGCCTGGTCTATTTTGTCAATTTGATCATGGGATTTTTCGGCGCTTCGATCCCCATGATTTATAGCAGCGGCCCGTTCGGGATCATCTTCAGCCTGATTGTCGTGACCGTGGCGGCGTTAAACCTTGTCCTGGATTTTGACTTTATTGAGCGGGGCGCGTCCATGAACATTCCGAAATACATGGAATGGTATGCCGCGTTCGGTCTGATTGTAACGCTGGTATGGCTGTATATCGAGATTCTTCGGCTATTGGCTAAACTCCGAGACCGAAGGTAGAAGGAAGAATTATGATTTCAATCATGAGCCGGGAATCTGTCGAGCGGCATTTCGACGATCTGGCGCTCCGAGATGATTACTGGAAGAGGAAAAATGCCTACTATTACAGCACGATCAAGGCATTTGTTTCGAGGATCGTTTCGCCGGGGAGCAGCGTTCTTGATGTGGGCTGCGGAACCGGAGAAATTCTTGCAGCAACCGAGCCGTCGCGAGGGGTTGGCGTTGATCTCAGCGGGAAGATGATCGAACTGGCTCGCCAGAAACATTCGCAGCATACTTTCATCCACTCGCCGGTCGAGGATCTGGAACTGAACGAAACGTTCGATTATATCATCATGGTTGATGTTCTCGATCATGCTTATGATCTAATGAAAGTTTTCCAGCGGCTATCCCGGTTCTGCAAGCCCACGACGCGTATTATCCTAACGACCGGCAATCCGTGGTGGGAGCCCGTATATTCTCTCCTGGAGAAGATCGGCGCCAAAATGCCTAAGGGGCCGCATAATGCGATCGAAAAAGGCAATCTCCGGCAGATTTTTCAGATGATGGATTTAAAGATCAATTACAGCGGGTTTATGCTTTTGTTCCCGAGATGGATTCCCGTACTCTCATATCTGGCCAACTCGTTGGGTGTCCGTATTTGGGGGATTAACCGTCTTTCGGCTATCCAATACATGATTGTTCAGCCTACGGCAAAGAATGAGAATAATTTGGGGCTGGGCTGTTCGGTCATTATCCCTTGTTACAATGAGCAGGATAATATCGAACAGGCCATCCGCCGCGTTCCTTCCATGGGAGCATGTACAGAAATAATCGCTGTCAGCGATGGCTGCACGGATGGCACGGTACAGAAAGTCAAGGATTTGCAGAGGGAAATTAAGAATCTCAAGCTGATCGAATACAGTCCCAATCGCGGAAAAGGGCATGCCGTCCGGAAAGGGTTTGAAGCGGCGACCCAAGACGTGTTAATGATCCTGGATGCGGATATCTCCACTCCACCGGAGGAATTGCCGTGGTTTTTTGCTCCCCTGAACAAAGGCATTTGTCAGTTCGTGAACGGAACCCGGATGGTGTATCCGATGCAGGCGCAGGCCATGCGAACGCTCAACCTTTTCGGGAACAAGCTTTTCGGATATATTGTTTCGTTTATTATGCAGCAAAGCTTGACCGATACATTGTGCGGCACGAAAGCTTTTTACCGCAAAGATCTTCCGCGCCTCCGATGGGGAACGGACAAGTGGGGGGACTTCGACCTTTTGTTTGGGGCGGCCAGGATGGGCAGCAAGATCATGGAAGTGCCCGTGCATTACATGACGCGCAAGACGGGAGAATCCAAAATGAGGTCGTTTCGGCACGGTGTGCACCTGCTGATGGCTTGTGTGAAGGGTTTTCACTGGATGATCTTTATTCCTCGCCGGGATTTTTATTACAAATGGGATGTTCGTTAAACTGGAAACACATGTGCGATCGACGTATTGAGAACGAAGTGGCCCACGGCAGGCGTATTACAGAGATGTGGTCCGGGACCCTTTGGTACTGGGAGACGCCCGCTGGAAGGCTCCGATGGGCGCGAAGAGTGAAGATGCTCACGGGCCACCTTGCTTCCGGGATGAATGTCTTGGAGATTGGATGCGGGATGGGGTATTTTACCCGAGAGATTGTTGCCTCAGGGCCCCGCGTGACGGCGGTAGATATCTCGCCCGATTTGCTGAAGATTGCTAGGGAAAGGAATGCGAGCGAGCATGTGACGTTCCGATTGGCAGATGCCAACAAGATGGATTTCCCCGACGACAGCTTTGATACGATTGTCGGCAGCGCGATCCTTCACCATCTGGATATTCATAAAGCATTAAAAGAATTCTATCGGGTCTTGAAGCCGGAAGGAACGATATTCTTTACGGAGCCGAACATGCTGAATCCACAGATTTTCCTCCAGAAAAACGTTCCCCTCTTAAAGAAATGGGCTGGAGATTCTCCGGATGAAACAGCTTTCTTCCGTTGGCCGCTAAAAAGGATTCTTGCGGCAAATCGTTTTACGCATATTGAAATCACGCCATTTGATTTTCTTCATCCTGCAACACCCCGAGGTCTTATCTTTGCGATTGATAGGCTGGGGCTGGGAATGGAACGAATCCCTGCCCTCAAAGAAATCGCCGGATCGCTATTCATCCGGGCCCGCAAATAATCTGTTTCTCAATGCGGGCGCCTTGGGGTCTCATCGCCAGGAAAATTAATCAAAATAACAAGAATGGGCGCTAAGGGGAAGAAGTGCAGAAGGCTTCTGGAAAGGACTGTTTCTGTTTCGGCGACCCAGTAGTAATGTTGCGTCAGAACGTACCCCGCGAGATAAATGCTGAAGAATAATAACAAAGCTAAAAACAGTAATTTTACTTCAAATGAGCAGGCCTTTTTCTTGATTTTTAATAGGCTGAAAAGCAGCATCAGCCAAATGATGTTCCAATTGTTTGTGAGGAAAAGGTTGTAAAGGAAGCGATTGACCACGATGCCGAACCTGGCGAGGAGTTTCCCAGAAAGGTCTATTCTCAGGCTATAGATATCTAGGCTTTCTTGGGCTTGTGGCGGCAAAGCGGCACTGACGCCTGAGGAGAAATATTTGTAAATGTGGAAAAGAAGAAAAATGCCAACGGCAGGGATGCAAAACCGCAAAAAACTTTTCGATTTCTCGCGCAAAGGAGCTTGGGAGCGAGAAAGGATCGCCGTTAACAGGATGATATGAATCAAAAGATACCCTCCGCCTTCCAGTTTTGTGAAGCTCGAAAGCCCGGAAAATAGGGAGGAGGAAATTAAATAAATACCAGATTTTTCTTCTTGCCACAGCAAAAGCAGAAGGATCGCCGAGATATTAAAGAAAAGCAGAGTGAAATCGCGGTAGCCGATGGTGGCGTGATAGATAAGAAACGGGGAGGAGATCGTTAACACCAGTCCTAAAAGAGACCATGGCTGCGTCGTATGGCGTATTAAAAAATGATACTGAATAATCAGCAACGAAAGAAAATAAAACGGGAACAAAGTCTTGATGACTTGATCGTTCCAGGATCCGAAGGCTGTACTGAGCCATGCTTGCATAAGGGGAATATGTAAAGGGTAATTGGCGTGGGGTTGGCTATTGAGGTAGGCGAACGTTTTTTCATAAAAAAAGACTTTCGCATTAAAAGCATGCGTACTAAAGGCATCCCATTCCAAGATAGGAATATTGAAGGCGGCCCAAAAAACGCCGATGGAAGAAATAACGATAAACGCCGCAAAAACGATCGAAGCGCCGGCAAGTCGACCCGGATTTTTGGAGAAAGAAATGCCGGGATGTTTATTCATTTTGATACGTACAAGGCTGAAACTGTAGAGCAGAATGGAGAAAAGATACAGCGGAACATTGATCGCTGTCCAATGGAAGGGGATATGGCATATGCCGAGGACGAACATCCAAAGGGATATGAGGCCTGTGCCCAGGCCGTAAGATAACGCGAGACACATGAATATCGGCGGCAACTTTTCTTTGCTAAGGGCGGTCAACAGAGAAAATCCGAAAATCAGAGGGGGAGCATGAAGGAGCAATAGGCTAGGGAACGGTGGCATACTATTCTTTTTTCCTGATGGCGATGAGATTTTCTTCATCTCTAACTGCCAATATTTGGAAGCCCTCCGGAACGCTTGCCAGGGCATTGTGTTTGGCAAAGAAAATAAGCGCCGTCGGAGGTTCCTGGCGAATTCCTCGGACATCGATCGGGTACAAGAAATAAGCCAGCATGCGCTGCGCAATCATGCCGGGATCCTTGCTAAGATCGAGATCGGTTACCAACTGAACCTTCTGGCGTTCGGAGAGATGGGATTTGTAGTATTGAGCCAGAGAGTAAATGTTCCTGGTGTTGTAGAACATAGTGTATTTTTCTTCTGTTGTTTTCCCGGACAGAATCTTAGCGAGATTCCAGGAATCTATGATCCGGCTTTTCGCAGTTATGGCTGTTATCAATGCAAAAACGATAAAGAGAGAGGAAAAAACGGCCGAAGAAAAATCTCGCTGTTTGTTCTTCAGGATCCTGGAAGCTAAGTATAAGAGAATGCAGGCAAGAAAAGAAATTGCATAAAAAAGCCTGTAAATATTGACGCCGAACAGTAAAGGGGAGAGGCAGATATTCTGGTTTTGGGGGAAAGAAAGCTCGCGAAGGCTTAAGAAAAAATCCTCTCCGGGAATTCCCAACATATGACAGAGTCCCGAGAATACGATGACGGAAGAAAAGGCTACGGCGAAAAAGGCGATGGTCTGAGGAGTTTTTAGATGGCGGTTTATCGTGGCCATGATGGAAATGTATTTTATATTTCGTGCTATGGTTTGTCCAATGGAAATTCTTTAAGGATTTTGTACAGAGGCCCCTGAGATGTGAGCGCGCTTTGGTAGAATACGAAGCTTTGACAGTTCTGTTTGAGACCGCTCGGAAAGGGGTAATTTGTAACCACGGGGAAAAGGGAGGCGATATTTCTCGGGGAGCGTATCCGGCCGATGGTGATGTGCGGGCTAAAAGGCCGCTGCTCTTTTTTTATCCCGATGTTTTCGCATTCTTTCTCCAGTTGCAGAACCAAGTCGGCGATATGATTGTTTTCGTCTTTTAGGCCGATCCAAAGGACGCGTGGGTTTTTGATGCCGGGAAAAGCGCCGAGTTCGGTGAGTTCGATGGCAAAGGGCTGGGCCGTCCGGGAGAGGTTCTCTTGAATTTGCTTTGCGTCCTCAACCGTTCCGCTGCTGATATCCCCGAGGAATTTCAGCGTTAAATGGATATTTTCCGGCTCCACCCATTTGATATCGCAATCTAGTTTTTTGAGATCATCTTGAACGCGTCCGATGGCTTTTCGGATTTCGGGGGCGAGAGGGATGGCCATGAATGCTCGGATCGTGTTATTCATCGGCAAAAATCATTAAACAAGAAATTCGAGGAGAAGTTTTAAGGCTTGTGATGCCGCTTGCTGCCGGACGCTTCTCCGTGATCCTTTGAAGCGGCATTTTAGGCAAAGGGTTTTTGTATCCGTCGAAACAGCCATATAGACGAGACCGACAGGTTTCGTTTTTGTCCCTCCGGCTGGTCCAGCGATCCCGGTAACGCTTATTCCGAAATCGGTTTTGAGGAGCCGGCGGACTTGCCGGGCCATGGCGAGAGCAATTTTTTCGCTGACAACACCGTGCCTGCGGATATCTTTTGCGGGAACGCCTAAGAGAGCGGTTTTGGCCTGATTGCTGTAGACCACAAGCCCTAATTTGAGGAATGCCGAGCTTCCGGGGATATCTGTCAGCCGATAGGAAATCAATCCGCCAGTGCAGGATTCGGCGATGGACAGGGTTTTTTTGCAAGCGATCAGAGATTGAGCGACTTTTTCTTCGAGGCGCATAGGGATAGTATAGGCGAGGATAAACAGCTTGACAAGTATTAGTATTTAGATTATATTACAGCCTCTGGAATTTAAAAGTATTTTTTCTTGGATTATTCTAAAGCTATTCATTACAAGGGTTTTTGAACAGAGAAAAACTGAAAGATTCCAGGTGAAGAGAAAAAAATAATCCCCCAAATCATCTTTTGGGGCCGTTTTATCTAATCAATCCTATAGGGGAAAAATTCATGTTCAATACGATCGAAGAAGTTTTGGAAGATTTGCGCCAGGGGAAAATGGTTGTAGTGATGGATGATGAAGGCCGCGAAAATGAAGGCGACCTGCTCTGTGCGGCGCAATTCATCACTCCGGAGAAAATTAATTTTCTTGCCCGATACGCCCGGGGGTTGATCTGCGTTCCCATGGAAGAGAAGCGGCTTGATGAATTGAAGCTTCATCCGATGCGCATTGATGTCAATCAGGAGCATTTGAAAGATGACACGGCTTGGGCCATTTCCGTTGATGCGGCGAAAGGCGTAACGACCGGTATTTCGGCGGCGGACCGGTCGCAGACGGTCAAAGTCCTCATTGACCCCGCATCAAAGACTTCCGATCTTGTGACCCCGGGCCACTTGTTCCCTCTAAGAGCCAAACAGGGGGGAGTTCTTGTCCGCGCCGGGCATACAGAGGCGTCCGTTGATCTCACCCGCCTGGCGGGATTGTATCCGGCAGGCGTTATCTGCGAGATCATGAATGAAGACGGGACGATGGCCCGCAATCCCGAACTCAAAGAATTTGCCAAGACCCACCGCTTGAAGATCTGCACGATTGATAGCCTGATCGAATATTTGCGCAAGTCGGTCAAATTGATCGACCGCATCGTTGAGACGAACCTTCCGACGGAGTACGGCGATTTTACGATGATCGCTTACCGGTCGAAAATCGATGGGCTGGAGCATCTTGCTTTGGTCATGGGAAAGATCGATGAGACGGTCCCGACATTGGTCCGGGTGCAATCAGAATGCCTGACCGGCGATGTCTTCGGCTCCTTGCGCTGCGACTGCAATGCGCAGTTGCACACGTCGCTTAAAACGATCGCTGAGAATGGTTCCGGCGTGCTTGTGTACATGCGCCAGGAAGGCAGGGGCATCGGCCTGATCAATAAAATGAAAGCCTACAATCTCCAGGATGAAGGTTATGATACGGTGGAAGCGAACGAGAAACTCGGGTTCTCGCCGGATCTTCGTCATTACGGTCTGGGCGCCCAGATCCTTGCCGACTTAGGCGTTAAACAGATCCGTTTGCTGACCAACAATCCGCGTAAGATCGTGGGATTGGACGGCTACAACATGTCGGTGACCGAGAGGGTTCCTTTAAAGATTCCTCATAATCATATTAACAAAGATTATTTGAAGACCAAGAAAGATAAATTAGGGCACATTCTATAGGCTTATGGGAAGAACGATCAAGGGAACAGAGAACGGCCGCGGCAAAAAGATTGCCGTTGTCGCTTCGCGATTTAACGAATTCATTACGCAGCGCCTGCTGGACGGCTGCTTGCAGGAGCTTGAACGCTGCCATGTCGGAGAAGGCGATATTACTGTCGCTTGGGTGCCGGGAACCTTTGAGATCCCTGTTGTTGCCAAGAAATTCGCCAAGAGAAAAGATGTGCACGGCGTGATTTGCCTGGGGGCTGTGATCCGGGGAGAAACAACCCATTTTGAACTGGTGGCTCACGGGGGCGCTCAGGGGATCATGCAGGTGGCTCTGGAAACCGAAAAACCGGTTATTTTCGGCGTTTTAGCGGTCGATACTGTTGAGCAAGCTTATAAGAGGTCTGATGATAGCGGGGATAACAAAGGCCGGGACGCGGCCCTTGCGGCGGTCGAAATGATCGATGTAATGAAACAGGCGGCCAAGGCCCTTTAATTAGTTCTGTTTTTTGTAAAAAAGCTGATCGTCAATATGCGCAAAAGAACCCAATCGCGCGAGAGCGCCTTAAAAATCCTTTACCAAGCGGAACTGACGCGCAGAGAAATCCATGTGGCAGCGGAGTATTTCTGGGGTGAATTCGAGGAGATCGATCAGCAGGTAAAGACTTTTACGGATCGCATCACATCGGGGATTGAGAAGAATTTTCAACAAATCGATGAGAAGATCTCGCAGCACGCTACGAACTGGCAACTGAAGCGCATGGCGGTGATTGACCGCAATGTTTTGCGCATCGGCGTTTTTGAGCTTTTGTACACGACGGATATCCCTCCTAAGGTGACCATCAACGAAGCGGTAGAACTGGCCAAGAAGTACGGCGATCTGGAATCCAGCAAATTTGTTAACGGCATTTTGGACAAGATCCACAAGATCGATATCGGGCCAGAGGGCAAGAAATAACCGCGTACATTTATGACACGTTTCGCTGATCTCCATATCCATACCCATTTTTCCGACAGCACATCTTCGCCCGAAGAAGTTGTTGAGCAGGCCCATGACAACGGGCTAAGCTGCATTGCGATTGCGGATCACGATACGGTCGAAGGGGTTGGGCCTACGATCGAGGCCGCGAAGAAATATGATATCGAGGTCCTTCCGGCCATTGAGCTCTCCTCGGAGATCAACGGCAAGGATGTGCACATCTTAGGCTATTTGTTCGATTGCGGCAACGCCGAATTCCTCGGCCGGATCCGTCGCATGCAAGACTCCCGAATGACGCGGATGAAAGAGATGATCGGCAAGCTCAAGGAGCTTGGGATCGATAATATTTCTTCGGAAGAGGTCAACGGGCTCACGCAATCGGATTCCGTCGGGCGGCCGCACTTGGCAGCGCTATTGCAGGAAAAGGGATGGGTGAAGACCCAGCAGATGGCGTTCAATAAATATTTGGCGGACGACGCGCCGGCATTCGTCCCGAAATTCAAGCAAACGCCCTATGAAGCGATCGATCTTATCCGGAAAGCCGGCGGCGTTGCCGTCTTGGCCCATCCGATGTTGACGCGGGTCGACGAACTGATCAAAAGTCTTGTCGATGCCGGATTAGGGGGGCTGGAGGTTTATTATCCGGGGAACTTTGACAGCGTCACGCAATTTTATGAGGGCTTAGCAAAGAAATACGGCTTATTAGCAACCGGCGGCTCGGATGCTCACGGCAATATCAAAAAGCATACCTATATCGGAAAGATCAAGATCCCGTACGAGCTTGTCGAAAAACTAAAAAGCGCATGTGTTTCATAGTCTAGGGCGCCTGCCATGACTGACCGCGATTATATGTCTAGAGCAAAGCAATTGGCCTTGAAGGCCAAAGGCGATACCTCGCCGAACCCTTTGGTCGGGGCGGTCATTGTGAAAGGCCGTGAGGTCATTGCTGAAGGGTGGCATCATCGTTGCGGCTGCGATCATGCGGAGATCATCGCTTTGAAAAAAGCGGGCCGACGCGCCGAGGGCGCCAAGATGTATGTTACGTTGGAGCCGTGCTATCACTATGGCCGCACGCCGCCGTGTGTTGACCGGGTGATCGCCAGCGGGATCAAGGAAGTTATTATCGGCACGAAAGATCCCAATCCCTTAACGAACGGGAAGTCCATGGCAAAATTGCGTCGGGCGGGAATTAAAGTCAAAGTGGGTATTCTGCAGCAAGATCTCAAAGCGATCAACGAGCCGTTTTTCAAGTACGCGATAGGGAACATGCCGTTTATCGCCGTTAAATCTGCGCAGAGCCTTGACGGGAAGATTGCAACGGCCGCAGGGCAATCGAAGTGGATCACATCGAACGCGGCGAGGCAGTACGCGCGCAAAGTGCGCGATGAGTTTGACGCGATCCTCGTCGGCATTAATACTGTTCTTAAAGATGATCCGCGGCTGAATGGATCCAGGAAAACAAAGCATCTAAAGAAGATCATCCTAGACTCTTCCTTAAGGATCCCTTTAAAAGCCCGTTTGTTTGCAAGAACGGCGCCATCCGATGTTTTTGTGGCGACGACAGCGAAAGCTCCGCGGGGAAAGAAGGCTATTCTTCAAAAGAAAGGCGCCACTGTTATTGTTTGCCCTCAGCGAAAAGGCCGGCTGGATTTGCGATGGCTTTTTAAGGAGCTTGCTGGCCTTAAAATAACAAGTATTCTGATCGAAGGGGGAGCCCATGTGATCGGAAACGCCCTTCAGGAGAGACTGGTCGATAAAGCTTATATTTATATGGCGCCGATTATTTTGGGGGATCAAAATGCTTTGAGCTCGGTTGTCGGGATCGGAACAAGCGATATCAATCGGGCCGTAAGGTTGAAAAGGATGGTTTTAAGGCAGATCAAAGGGGATATTTTCCTGGAAGGGTATCTTAAATAAAGGACCATAGCGTTATGTTCACAGGTATTGTTGAAGAAATGGGAATTGTTGAAGGGATTGTTTCGAAGAAGAATTTATCGGTCCTGCGCGTTCGCGCTAAGAAAATCCTGAAAGACGCTAAAGAAGGAACAAGCATTGCGGTCAATGGCGTCTGTTTGACTGTAACACGGATCAAGGGCGGGGTTCTCTCGTCCGATATCATGCGCGAAACGCTTCTGAAAACGAATCTGGGGAAGTTGAAATCCAAAAACCGCGTGAATTTGGAGCGGGCCTTGAAGGCTAACGGCAGGATCGATGGGCATTTTGTCAGCGGCCATGTGGATGATATGGGGATCGTGACCGACAGGATCACGGGCGAAAACTATACGGAATTACGCATCAGGATCAGAAAAGATCTGAGGAAATATATCGCTCCCAAGGGTTCGGTGTGCCTTGATGGGGTCAGTTTAACGGTGGGGGAGGTCAAGAAAACATATTTTTCCGTTTATCTTATTCCCTTTACCTTGCAGGTCACGACATTAGGGGGCTTGCGCAAAGGGGATCATGTCAATGTTGAGACGGATGTTCTAGCGAAATATATTCTCAATAAAAAATACGGGAGCTAAAACAGTACAGGGGGTTATCATGGAACTTGGCATTCTGGACATTCAAAAGATCATTCCGCACAGATTCCCTTTTTTGCTGATCGACAAGGTCATTGACCTTAAGCCAAACGAAAAATTGGTCGCGATCAAGAATGTTTCGGTCAATGAGCATTTTTTTGTCGGCCATTTTCCCAATGAAAAAGTCATGCCGGGCGTCCTGATCATCGAGGCGATGGCGCAAGCGGGGTGTGTTTATTTCTACTATAGCAAGAACATGCAGGGGAAGGATCTGATCTATTATCTGGCGAAGGTATCGACCAAGTTTATCAAACCGGTCGTTCCCGGCGATCAGCTGAAGATCGAGGTCACATCGATCAAATTGATGAGCAAGGCGGGCTTTCTGAAAACAGAAGCGTTTGTGGACGGCCAGTTGGTCGCGGAGGCGGAGATAGGGTTTGGGATCAAGGAAGTTTAAGCGGGGCATTTTATTGCGCATGCCGATTGACGGAAATTCGCATCGATGGTAAACTAACTTCTACGTATTGTTAACTTGATTTTGGTTTAGATTTATGGAACAAATGTGAACATAAATCTTAACCAAAATCATCCTGAAGACCGCGGAGCAGTCTGAAGGATTGCCATAAAAGAACGAAACAAATTTTATATTTCTATTAGTTGCACTCTGAAGCCGGTAGATGGAGTGCGAGAAATTCTAACACTTATGTTCCTCGCTTCGCTCGCCCATAAGTGTAAAACTTTTTCGGGGAGTAGCGCAGTTGGCTAGCGCGCAACGTTCGGGACGTTGAGGTCGTGGGTTCAAACCCCACCTCCCCGACCAAAATTACTGCAGTGACGAATCCCGATGAAGGAGAAACTCATGGCTGAAAATCATCCGCTTCCGGACAGCACGGAACCATTAAATTCCGTTCAGAAACAGGAGCGCACATGGGCGACGTTCTGCCATTTAAGCTCTTTGGCCGCTTTTATCGGCATTCCTTTCGGGAATATTTTCGGGCCCTTGATTATCTGGTTGGTCAAAAAGAACGAAATGCCGCTGGTCCAGGAAGAAGGCAAATCGGCCCTGAATTTTCAGATCTCCATGACCATTTATACATTTGTTGTTTTTGTCCTGTGTTTTATCGCGATCGGCTTTTTGCTGATTTTCCCCATTATTTTGGCTAATGTCATTCTTGTCATTATCGCGGCCATCAAGACAAGCAATGGCGAGCGGTTCCAATATCCCTGCACGATCGCTTTTATAAAATAGTTCTTCAGCTTTAAAACCTCCTTGATAAGGCTGGGAATATGGTCCAGGCGCATATTATTTTCTCCGGAACGGTCCAGGGGGTGGGATTCCGTTTCACGGCTCAGCGGCGTGCGCAGGACCTTAAACTGAAGGGATGGGTTCGAAATCTTCCGAATGGCTCGGTAGAGCTTCTTGCGGAAGGCCTTCCCGAAGACATTGAGGCTCTCTGCAAGACGATCGAAGATGAT
>JAKQAH010000129.1 GCA_029568545.1 Candidatus Omnitrophota bacterium | reverse complement strand
AGATAGCGCGCCTTTTCGGCCAGATAAATCTCCTGGGCCTTGACGAAGCTTAGCAGATCATGCTTGACGGTTATATTGTAGGCCTTGGCGGTATAGGCGCGGACGCCAAGAAAACCCATGGCGACGAGAATTCCGAGGATCACGATGACGATAAGTAGTTCGACCAGGGTAAATCCGTCGCGGCGCATTTATTTCCCCCTTCTCTTCAATCGAAATGAAGCATCGCTAAATAAAACGCTAATGAGTCAAACATGCCGTATTTTGTTGATAATCTCCGAAAATAAGAACGAGCGCGGGATTGATTTTATTTCGTAAATAATTATAACAGGCACCAAACCATATCATGCGATACAGATGGAAACAATCCTACGGGAGTTTCTCCAGTTCCCGGACGATCCCTTCCAGCGGCGGCCGTTCGTTGATGTTATGCACGTCGATGTAGCGGATGATCCCCTTTTTATCGATGATGAAGATGGCCCGCTCCGCCGTGCCGTCGCTCCGAAGAATCCCAAACTGCTTCGCCACCTTGCCGTGGGGCCAAAAATCCGACAGGACGGGGAACCATAGCCGGCCCATCTGGTTGGTCCAGGAAAACAGGGTGGGAAGGCTGTCCACGCTAAGGCCCAGGATGATCGTGTCGTGAGCGGCAAAGAGATCCTCCACGATATTGTAGCCCGGCCACTGATCGGAACATACGGGGGTCCAGGCCGCGGGAATGAACGTCAGCATAACGTTTTTCTTCCCCCGGTATTGACTGAGGGTGATCTTTTCCCCTCCGATCGCCGGGAGGGTAAAATCCGGCGCCCGCTGTCCCACCTTGACCTTCAATTTGCTGTCCCGGGGTTTCAGGACGCCGGTATTGTAGATATTCTCCTTGTAGGCATCGGAGACGGCCCAGGCGGACAAAGGAGCACCGGCCAGAAACGCAACCATGGTGCAGAAGGTGATTAACCGCTGGACATGCTTTTTTTGTTTCATTGTTTTCCTCCCAAATCGATGCCCCGGAAAAATCTGAGACGACCATCAAAAGGTGATGCCGCCGAAAACTACAGCCATTATTTTCGCGGCCTTTCAAAACCGACGGAGCCCGGATCTTGCCGGGATTCATTTTGATGACATCGAAAAAGGTCAAAAAATGTCCCATTTGGGGCGGGTTTTATCTACTTGCCTCCCGACAAGCGGATCATCTCCGCCAGGAAGTCGTCCGCGCTGCGGATCTCGCCCAAGTGGGAGTAAAAGATCCGGTGCGATCCGTCAGGGTTGATCTTCACGCCGATGAAATAAGGCGTCCGCGGCTCACCCAGCTTTTTGTGGATCTTGAAATCCGGATCGGCATACAGAGGAAATCGGACATTGAACTTGGTGCGAAAGACATTCACCTCATAGGGAGAATTCCCCACACCGATGCCGACGAGGCGCATCTTGTCCTTCAAG
>JAKQAH010000108.1 GCA_029568545.1 Candidatus Omnitrophota bacterium | reverse complement strand
GCTTCCTGGACGTCGACGACGTGCGGCAGTTCTTCGTATTTCACATCGATCAGTTTCAGCGCCGCGAGAGCGGTTTCTTCGTCAACGGCCGCAAGGGCGCCGATCTCATCGCCGACGTAACGGACTTTTTCCGACTCGAGGGCCATTTGGTCGATCGTGTGAGGAAAGAAATATTCATTGGACCCGAATTTGATGTGGTGCGTGTCGCGAGCGGTGATGACGGCGCGCACGCCGGGCAAGGCTTCTGCTTTTGAGGTGTCAATGCTCAGGATCCGCGCGTGCGGATGCGGGCTGCGGATCATTTTGCCCACCAGCATGTTCGGGAGGCTGACATCGAAGGTGTATTTCGTCTGCCCGGTCACCATGCCGTGCGCGTCGATGCGCGGAACACTTTTTCCGACGGGGTCCAAATAGTTTTTATGGATGGGGTTTTTCATTTTTTATTTTTTGTCCGGCGTGCCGGATGGCGTCAAAGATCTGCGCATACCCGGCGCAGCGGCATAAATTTCCGTCCAGTGCATGCTCGACGGCCTCTTGCGTCGGTTCGGGGTTTTGGTCCAGGAGCGCTTTGGCGGACATGATCATCCCCGGCATGCAAAACCCGCATTGGACGGCGCCCTGATCGATAAAAGCTTGCTGGACCGGATGCAGATCGTCTCCGTCGGCCAGGCCCTCAATGGTGGTGATCTCGGTTCCTTCGACATCGCAGGCCAAGGTAATGCAGGCCAAGACCGTTTTTCCGTCGATGATGACGGTGCAGGCGCCGCATTCCGATTCGTCGCAGGCTGTTTTTGTTCCCGTTAATCCCAATGTGTCGCGCAGGACTTCCAAAAGCGTTTCGTGCCCTTTGAGGTCCAGCGTGAATTTCTTTTTATTGATCGTCAGTGTCGTCATTTTCTTCCGATGAGTTCGTTGATCGCGTCTTTGAGGCTGACGCGGAACATGTGTTTTTTGTAGTCGCTGGCACGCGTATCGTATATGGCCGCGCTTAAGCGGGTTAAAGCCTCCTGAGCGGTATTGGCCGAACGGCTGCTTTGGTTGAGAAAATCTTCCAGTTTTTTGTCGCATTGGGCAAAATCGACGCCGGTGTTGACGCCGATCCGCGTTTTGCTGAACCGGTCTTTTTCAAAGGTTGTTTTGATCAAAAGCGACAATAACGGAATGTCGACATGAGGCGTTTTTTTGACGCGCCGGTAAGCCATCAAGGCCTTAGGGTCTTTTTTGACGGTGATTTGGGTTAAGAGCCCGTCTGTTTTGGCGCTGTTCCCGAAAAATTTCTCGGCAGAGATAGTCTCTTCTTTGCCATCTTTTCCCATGAAATGCAGGTCCGCCTCAAGCGCGACCATGACGGCCGGCATTTCCGTCCATGTATAGCGGCAGGTAAGATTGCCCCCGACCGTTGCCATATTGCGGATGGCGCAAGTCCCGATATTTTGAGCAATCTCCTTAAGGATCCCCATGTTTCCCGCAAGAAGCGGCGAATCAATGATGTCTCTCATGGAGGTCATGGCCTTGATGGTTAAAGAGTCTTTTTTTTCGGATATTCCCTGCAGGTCCTTGACCTTTCTGAGGCTGATGACATGTCGGGGCGTTTTAGACCCCTTTCTTTTCAATAATTTGAGATTATTGATCAAAAAGGTCCCTCCTGCCTGAACCTTAGCGTCTTCCAAGCTTGCGCAGAGCTTGATGGCTTCGGAGAGTGATTTGGGCGAATGAAAAGTGAATGGGTTTAAAAGCATGGAAAAAACTAGTTAAATTTTACTATATGCCGTAGTAGTATATCAGAAAACCAGGTTTTGACAAGCTTATGTATTACTATTTGAAGCGTTTTTTGCCTCAAAATCTTCTATGGCCGTCTCAACCACAGCGGGGTCCCATCCGTGGGCGGTGATCTGTTGTTTGATCTGGCCCGGCGTTTTATGCGCCCATTCTTTTTGATGTGTTCTCAAAAAATCCCTGAGAACCTCGACGTTAAACCTTTGATGTTTGTTCATCTGCCAGCGCAATGGGCGCTCCTCCTCTTTTCGATTTATGAAAAAAACGATGAGTCCCAACGCGAACGGCAATAACAGAACGGCAACGGCGCTGTAAAAATAAA
>JAKQAH010000103.1 GCA_029568545.1 Candidatus Omnitrophota bacterium | reverse complement strand
ATATGAATGCCCGTAAGACCTTCGAGGCGCTGTTGGCGCAGGGCGTGATCCCGGTGGTCAACGAGAACGATACGATCTCAACGGATGAAATTAAATTTGGGGACAACGATAAGCTTTCCGCACTGGTGGCCGGCATGGTGGAGGCCGACCTTTTGCTGATCCTTTCTGATGTGGAAGGGTTGTATAAATTCGAAGGCGATCAGAAGATTTTGTTTAAAGAGGTCAAAGAGATTACGGCGGATATTGAATCATTGGCCTGCGGGACGAGCAAGAAGCAGATTTCCAAAGGCGGCATGTCGGCTAAATTAGCGGCGATCAAGATCGCGTTAAACGCCAAGGTCCCTTGCGTTATCGCCCACGGTGAGGTCAAAAATGTGCTGGAACGGGTGTTGGCCGGAGAACGCATTGGAACGTTTTTCATGGAGAAGGAAGAGAAACTGCTTTCGAAAAAACATTGGATTTCATTCGGGGCCAGACCCAAGGGGATGTTGGTGATCGATCAGGGCGCGGAAAAGGCCTTGCTTGAAAATGGAAAGAGTTTGTTGCTTCCCGGCATTGCGTCCTGGGATGGACATTTCAAGAAGAATGATGTTGTGATTGTGTGCAATCAGGATAAACAGGAAATCGCCCGCGGGATCACGGCGTATTCCGTCAGTGATTTGCATAAGATTGAAGATAAAAAAGGCTTGCGGGAAGTTATTCATCGAGACGACCTGGTGTTGTGTAAGAGATAAAAATGACTAATGACAGAAGATCAATAGTTGTGATGCTTTTTTAAAGGGCATTGGTCTTTGGTCGTCGGTCTGTGGTCATTTGAAAAAGGATTTAACGGATGGGAAAAGAAACGAAGATAATTAGGATGGCTAAGGCAGCGAAAACAGCATCGCGCAAGCTGGCGCTTGTTTCCACGGCTGAAAAAAATAAGGCCCTGCAGGCAATGGCCGCGATGATCTTGGCGCAAAAGGATTTTTTGATCCGGGAGAATCAGAAGGATATCAAGGCCGGGCAAAAGGCCGGGCTTTCGGCGGCGCTGCTGGACCGGCTGTTACTGACGGATAAACGCATTCAGGGCATGGCCGATTGTCTGACGGATACGGCCCGGTTGAATGATCCGATCGGCGAGGTTATTGAATCGTTTACTCGCCCTAACGGACTCAAGATCGGCAAGGTACGCACGCCGATCGGGGTGATCGGGATTATTTACGAAGCC
>JAKQAH010000040.1 GCA_029568545.1 Candidatus Omnitrophota bacterium | reverse complement strand
CATCCATACGCGCGATATAATCGCCCCTGCACACGCCGATGCCTTTATTAAGCGAATATACGATGCCCATATTACGGGGATTCCGAACGATACGCACGCGCGGATCCCGGCGCGCGTATTCTTCCAGCACGGCACACGAGCCGTCCGTCGAACAGTCGTCTATGATAATAAACTCGATCGATTCAAAAGACTGGTTCAGAACGCTTTCTATTGCGTCTTTTAAAAAAGGCGCCGCATTATATACAGGCATCAACACGGAAACCGTCGGTTTATTCATAGGATAAAAGGCAACCGCGAAATCAAGCCCTTATTTGCGGGAATTTTTTTTCAACTCCGCGTCCATTAAAGCGAGCCGCTGCCCCATTTTTCTGTTTTGCTCGCCCAGCTTTGAAATGGCTATGCTGAAATGCAAATTTATGACCAGTAAAGAAAAGATCCCCAGGAATAACATCGCGTTTATGGGGAACTGGATGCCGAATATGTGCGTTATCCCGATCAGGAGCCTTTCGCATAAGGCAAACAGCATTATGGCCAGCCCGATGACGATCCATAAAAGCGCGTACTTCTCTTTTAACCTCTTTCTTCGCACCAATTCGAATATCAGCATCAACAACCCGATGCTCAAGCTGATCGAAAATACGCGGCTGATCGCATTCATGTTCCCTCCTATCGGAAAATACCCACAAATAACGAGAAGAGCACCTTGCACATATAATAAACCGATTTCAGAGGGCTGATCGACGATACTCCCCGCGAGCGCCGGGAGATCGAGATCGGCACCTCCGTGATGCGAAATTCCCTGTGGTGCATCAAAATGTCCGGCTCGGGATAATCATCCACGCAATTTTCCGAGAAAAAACCGAAGGCCTTTTTGTTCATTGCGCAGAATCCCGATGTGGGATCCGTTACGGGCTTTCGCGTAATGATCGTCAATACCCGGGAGATGATATAGATCCCGATGAGCCGTCCGATCGACGATTTAAATTTTGATTTGCCCAGGAACCGCGACCCGATTGCGATATCCACGCTGCCGTTCTTCACCGGCGCCAGGATAGCATCGAGGTATTCGGGAGCATGCTGGCCGTCGCCG
>JAKQAH010000020.1 GCA_029568545.1 Candidatus Omnitrophota bacterium | reverse complement strand
CCTGGCGCAGCGCCGGCTCCGCCAGGTCCCGGTCCGAACACGACCGCGAAAGGCGATCGCCTATCGTTTTATGACAGTTTTCAAGGTGGGATCGTCGGGATCGAATCGGACCGGGACCTGGCGGAGCCGGCGCTGCGCCCGTCGAATAGCGAATATGCCCTGCGGTATTACCGGAGTCTGGGCAGCAATGAGCTTGCGCTGTATTATTTCAACGGCTTTGACAAGAATCCCACGAGCTATAAAGACGAAGCGGCGCGCCAGTTGTTCTACCGCAGGCTGGATGTTTATGGATGGAGCCTGCGAGGGCCTTTTGCCGGCGGGATCGGAAATGTCGAGTTCGGTTATGTGAATAGCCGCCAGGATGCCGACGGAGATGACCGGCTCATCGCGAACTCCATGGTGAAATTCTTAAGCGGGTACTCGAAAGACCTCGGCAACGACTGGAAGATCGGCTTCCAGCATCTTTACGAGCAATATCTGGACTACGGGAACTATTTGGACGCCCGGCTGCCGGCGGATCTTCTCTTCGATGAATCAAGGCATCTGCTGACGCAAAGCATTTCGAAATTATACAAAAACCAGACTGTCCGGGTTTCGCTATTCAATTTTTATTCTCCAACAGACCGTGACGGCTATGCCCGTCCGTCCGTCAGCTATGACCTGACAGACCAATGGAAGCTGACCTTGGGAGGCAATTTCCCATGGGGAGAGGACGATATCACGGAATTCGGGCAGATGAAACGGAACAAAAATATTTTCCTGAGGGCGAAATATAGCTTTTGACCGAGAGAAAGGAACGACCATGGAAAGAATGTTGCGGGGCATCGCGGGGGCCATGATTTTGATCAGCTTATTGCTGTCCTATTATGTTCATCCCGGCTGGCTTTGGTTCACGGCCTTTATCGGATTGAATCTGCTGCAGTCTGCTTTTACGAATTGGTGCTTGATGATGACGATCTTGAAAAAATTTGGCTTAAGATGATTTTCCGGGAAAGGAAAGCAGCATGGATGTGTGGCAAACGGTCCTTTTGGGGCTGATCGAAGGCGTTACGGAATTCCTGCCGGTTTCTTCCACGGGCCATTTGATCCTGGCCTCGCGCCTTTTGGGTATTGTTCAAAGCGATTTTCTTTCCAGCTTTCAGATCGCGATCCAGCTGGGCGCGGTCCTCGCCGTGGTCTTCCTCTACGGAAAATCCCTTGTCCTGAACCCGAGAATTTTGCGGCGCATCGTGGCCGCGTTCATTCCGACGGCATTGATCGGCCTGGCGTTTTACGCGTTCATAAAAAAAATCCTGATCAGCAATGAAATGGTCGTGGCCTGGTCGCTTTTGGGCGGCGGGATCATTCTGATCGCTTTTGAGCTTTGGTACAAGGAGCAAGAAGTTTTCTCGGATGATGTCGGGCTGCTAAGCTACAAGCAGGCGGTTCTGATCGGGCTTTTTCAATCGCTGGCGATGATCCCGGGGGTTTCCCGGGCTGCGGCGACCATTATCGGAGGGCTGTCGTTGGGGCTCAAAAGAAAAACGATTGTTGAATTTTCGTTTCTGCTTTCGATCCCGACGATGGCGGCGGCGACCGGGCTGGATCTGATCAAAACCGGAGCAAGCTTTTCTGGGGCTCAGATCGGCCTTCTGGCGGCGGGATTTCTTGCGGCATTTTGTGTTGCTTTGGCAAGCATAAAATTCCTTCTTTACTTTATCAAGAACCATAATTTTATCGTTTTCGGCGTTTACCGCATTGTGATTGCTGTTTTGTTTTTAATGCTCTACCGTTAAGGTCTGATATGGCCATCCGTTTAGAGGCTCAGGAGAAATACATGCGCCTGGCGATTGCCAAAGCGCAAGAAGGCATCGCCAAAGGGCAGACGCCGTTTGGCGCTTGCATTGTCAAAGACGAAGCAATTCTCAGCTGCGCTCATAATGCTGTCTGGGATACAACGGACATCACGGCGCATGCCGAAATCTGCGCGATCCGCGAGGCCTGCCGGAATACCCGATCGATCTCTTTGGAAGGAAGCGTGATCTACTCGACCTGCGAGCCTTGCCCGATGTGTTTCAGCGCTTGCCACTGGGCGCGCGTCGAGGTGATCGTTTATGGCGCGGGCATTGCAGATGCGCAAAAAGCAGGGTTTCATGAGCTGGCGATCTCCGATCTTCAGATGAAAGATTTAGGGCGAAGCCCATTGACGATCATTCCCGGGTTTCTCGCCGGAGAATGCGTGGCGCTATTCGATCTCTGGTCGCGGCAGGAAACAAAAAAAGCGTACTAAATCAGACATGAAATCAGAAAAATGCTCTTTTCAAGCGCTGCTTTCACCGTATCATCTGAAAAGGCCGATTGATTGGCGCGGCCCGTTTGGGCGGTGCGCGCCGCTGGATGTTGAGATCGGATTCGGCATGGGAGAGGTCCTCCTGCGCATGGCGGAACAATCGCCGGATCGGGATTTTGTCGGGATCGAGCAGCATTGGGAGCGCATGTGCAAGACCTTGCGCGCCATTGCGCGAAAACAGTCCGAGCGTCCGGGCGTTCTCGGGAATATTCGCATTTTGAAAATGGATGCCCGCGTCGTTTTCGAGCGCCTGTTTTCCGCGCGCAGCATCGATACGATTTATTGTCTTTTCCCTTGCCCTTGGCCGAAAAAAGGGCATATTAAACATAGGCTCTTTGCCAACGATTTTTTGCGCCTGCTCAATAACCGGCTGCAGGACGGCGGGGCCGTAAAGATCGTGACGGATTTTTATCCTTACGGACAATGGGTTTTAGACGAGAGCCGCGGGGCCGGATTTCTCGTCGATAACAAGAAGGTGAGCCCGCAATACGGCACAAAGTTTGAGCGCAAATGGCAAGAAGAAGGCCAGAGGGAATTTCTGGAGATCGTTCTCACAAAGAAGAAGCATATCGCAGTTCCGGTTAAAAAGGATGCGGCTTTGAAAAAATATCGATTGAAAGATTTTTATGCCGACCGGTTGCGGCTGAGGGATGTTACGGGCGACGTGACCTCGGTTTTTAAGGAAAAGGTCTGGGACCGCGATAAGCAGCAGATGATCATCCGTTCGCTCGTGGCTGAACAGCATTTAACGCAGCATTTTTGGATCACGATCATCAAGACGTCCAAAGGCTGGATCGTCGCGCCGGCGGAAGGGCAGAATTTTTTTCCGACCCCGGGCATCGCCAGGGCGCTCGCTCTGGTTTATGAGGCCGCGCAAGAAACTATTTCATGAGATCGCGTAAAATTTGCATAGCGCTTCTGGCGCATTTTATTTTAGCTGCCGTTTTCCCGGGAATTTCCGCCATGGCGGGAAAGCCCCAGGTGACCTGCCAATCCGTTATTTTCTCGGACAGCACGAAGGTCAAGCGGCTGTACGGCAAAAGGGTGCATGACCGGGTCCTTCCGGCGAGCACAGCCAAAGTCATGACCGCGCTGATCGTGCTGGAGCAGCTGGGTCTGGACTCTTACGTGACCGTGAGCAGCAATGCCACCAAAGCCCAGCCGACCAAGCTCAATCTTGTTCCCGGCGAGCAATATAAGGTGAGAGATCTGCTCTACGCGATCCTGATCAAATCCGCGAACGACGCCAGCATTGTGCTGGCCGAAGCGGTTGCCGGATCGCATTGGAAATTTGTCCAGATGATGAACGCAAGGGCCAAACGGCTTGGAGCGAAAAACACGAAGTTCGCCAATTCCAACGGCCTGCCTTCGAAAGCCAGCCAATATACGACGGCTTACGATATGTACCTGATCTTCCGGCAAGCGCTTAAGAACAAATTTTTCCGTGAAGCCATTAAGTTCAAGTATAAAACGATTTATTCCAAAAGCGGCAGGGAGATCGGCCTCAAAAGCCATAATAAGATCTTGTTTAAGGATTGGAGGCAGAAGATCTATGGCAAAACGGGATATACGCGCAGCGCGAAATCCTGTTTTGTCGGAACGCTTCAAAAAGGAGGCAGCACGCTGATCATCGGGGTTTTCGGTTGCACAAACCGATGGGAAGACATTAAAAGCATTGTCTCGTACTATGGAGGCATTGCCTTGTAGTTTATAACTCCTTGCCAGCAATTTTCTTGTGGCAATTTCATGCGATTCATGATATTCTCTTACCTGCATTTCATTTGATATGAGGGTTGTTGCTAAAGAAAGGACGAGAATGAAAAACAACATAACTATTATCGCGCTTACGGTAGTTTTGGCGGCTTTGGTTGGTTTGGGTATTTTTAAAAGCAACAGAGGCGAACGGTTGATAAGAGAGCTTCTTGGCAAACAAACGATCATGCTGCAGGCGCAGGCAAGACTGGAACAAAAATTCAGCGCGGCAGGATCCGAAGGGATGGGCACCGGCGCTCAAAATTCTTTTCTGATGCAAAAGATCAACGACCTGGAAGCCCGCATTATTGCTCTCGAAACGCGGGTGCAGGGAGGCCCCAGAGGGAATCCTGGTGACGCGGCCCGCAATGCTCCGCCGCCGGAAGATACAACCGTTTATGAGATTGCGATCGCTCACTCGCCGGTGAGAGGCAGTAAAAACGCTCCTGTTACGATCGTCGAATTCGTCGATTTTCAATGTCCTTTCTGCGCGCGGTTCCATCAGCCTATTCTCGATGTGCTCAAGGCGTATCCGGACAAGGTTAATTACATCCTGAAAAATTTTCCGCTGTCCTTTCATCCTGAGGCCAAGCCGGCGGCAAAAGCCGCGTTCGCCGCAGGAGAACAAGGAAAATATTGGGAAATGGCTGATGCTCTCCTGGAAAATAATAGGGAACTGACCGAAGAAAAATTCAAGGAGATTGCCGGAACGCTGGGCCTGAATGTCGAGAAATTCATGAACGATTATAAAAACAAGGATGCTCAGTGGGAGCAGTATATCCAAAGCGATATGGATTTGGGGCAGCAAGTGAATGTCCAAGGGACCCCGACCTTTTATTTGAACGGGAAGAAAACGAGATCGCGGGACCTTAATAGCTTCAAGGTCGAGATCGACGCGATCTTAGGCGGCAAGAAATAACAAAAAATCATCAGGCAATGATCAGCGATGCTCCGGCGTCACTGATCATTGTTTTAAAGAGGAGAGAGGCATGTCAAGACTCGGCAAGACAACAAAGAAATTTTACAGAGAAACAAGAGGCGTCAAGGTTTCCGGCGGGCAAAAAGTGACCTGCGGGACGGTCCTGACCCGTCAGGGCGACAAATGGAAATCGGGCATCAACGTGACCGGGCGCATGCATTTGACGGCAGGCTGCGACGGCGAAGTGTATTTCACGAAGAAAAAAGGGACCCACAAAAAAGTCGTTACGTATATCAATATTCGTCCGGCTGAAGCATCCACGAAATAAGGATCTTCTCTATCATGTGCGGGATCATTGGCTACATTGGCGAGAAACAGGCGGTTCCGGTCTTAATCGACGGATTAAAAAAGCTGGAATACCGCGGCTATGATTCGAGCGGCGTCGGCGTGATCCCATCCGATGGCGAAGGGATCGTCCTGCGCAAGATCAACGGGAAGATCCAGAACCTGCAGAAACTGATCGCCGCAAAACCCTTTCCCAAAAGCTCCTTGGGCATTTCCCATACGCGCTGGGCGACGCACGGCGCGCCAAACCGCATCAACGCGCATCCCCATTTTGACTGCACCGGCAAGATCCTGATCGTCCACAACGGGATCATTGAAAATTACGAGCTGTTGCGAGAGATGCTGCGCGAAAAAGGCCATGTGATCGTTTCGGATACGGACACGGAGATCGTCGCGCATTTGATCGAGCACCATTACCGGGGAGATTTGCTCTCGGCGGTCCAAAAAGCGATCAATCAATTGGAAGGCGCCTTTGCGCTGGGCGTGATCTGTTCGGAGCATCCTGACACGCTCATTGCGGCGCGCGTGGGCTCACCTTTGATCATCGGGTTGGGGAAGAACGAGAATTTCATCGCCTCCGACGTTCCTGCCATTTTGGATTATACCAAGAAGATCATTTATCTCAAAGACAAGCAGCTGGCGATTCTTAAAAAAGACCATGTCAGGATTCTCGGGTTTAACGGGAAAGCCGTGCAGCCCAGGATCGATAAGGTGACCTTCACGGTCGACGCCGTTCAAAAGCAGGGCTTCCCGCATTTCATGCTCAAGGAGATCCACGAGCAGCCCGATGTTCTGCAGCAGATCATCGAAACGCGCCTGAAAGGCCGGCGCAGTATCCTCGAAGGGATCGGGCTCAGCGATCAGCAGCTCAGATCCGTCAATAATATCGTCGCGATCGCCTGCGGCACAGCGTATCACGCAAGTCTCGTCGGAAAGTATGCGATCGAGGCCATGGCCGGGATTCCCGTCAGCGTGGATGCGGCCAGTGAGTTCCGCTACCGCGATCCGATCGTGGACAAGCGCACGCTGATTATCGCGGTCAGCCAGTCCGGCGAGACCGCCGATACGCTCGCCGCTGTCCGCGAGGCCAAAGCCAAGGGCGCCAAAGTGATCTCGATCTGCAACGTGGTCGGCTCCTCGCTGGTCCGCGAGTCGGACGGCGTCCTCTACACGCATGCCGGCCCGGAGATCGGCGTGGCTTCCACCAAGGCTTATATCGCCCAGATCGCCATGATGTACCTGGTGGCGCTGAAGCTCAGCACTTTTAAAAAGGTCATTACGCAGAAAACCCGCCAGCAGATTATTGCGGATTTCAAGAATATCCCGTTGTTGTATAAAGTCATCCTCAAGAACAAGAGCGCGATTGCCGCGATCGCCAAGAAAAATTCCCATTTCGGATGTTTTCTCTTTTTGGGACGAAATATGAATTATCCTTCCGCTCTAGAAGGCGCTCTCAAACTGAAAGAAATTTCCTACATTCCGGCGGAGGGCTATGCAGCCGGTGAGATGAAGCACGGGCCCATCGCGCTCATCGACGAATACCGCGCGGTCGTCTGCATTGCGCCGCAATCCAAAGTTTACGAGAAGATGATCTCGAACATGCAGGAGATCCGCGCGCGCAAGGGCAAGATCATCGCCATCGCGACCCAAGGCGACCTGGCGATCAAAACGCACGCCCATCATGTCATTTACATTCCGAAGACCAATGATTTGCTGACGCCGCTTCTGGTGGCGCTGCCGCTGCAGCTCATTGCGTACTACATCGCGGT
>JAKQAH010000002.1 GCA_029568545.1 Candidatus Omnitrophota bacterium | reverse complement strand
GCCATCCTGTTTATCCGGTGGAGCAGGGAATGGCGTTGAGTGAAGTGAAGGAAAAGGTTGGCAACCCGCAAGCGGTTATTGTCGCTGTCGGCGAAAAAGATCTCCATAGCGTTCTGGATGCCGTTCCGAAGCCTTGGCATGACCGGTTGATTTTGCTCCAGAATGAACTTCTTCCCCGGGATTGGCAGGCGCATCAGATCAAGGATCCGACGGTGATTTCCGTGTGGTTTGAAAAAAAGATCGGGCAGGACGCCAAGGTGCTTATTCCGTCCATTGTCTTCGGCCCGCACGCGCACCTTGTTAAAGACGCCTTGGGCACACTTCACATTCCTTGCTCTATTGTCGAGAATGCGGAGGCATTGCTTTTCGAGCTCGTTGTCAAAAATGTCTATATTTTAACGGCCAATATTGCCGGATTAAAAACCGGCGGAACAGTCGGGGATCTTTGGGAGAAGCATCAGGCATTCGCCCGGGCGGTCGCTGAAGATGTGATGGATATCCAATTTTGCTTGATTGGAAAGACATTTAAGAGAGAAGATCTGATCGCCGGGATGGTTAAAGCGTTTCATGGCGATCTCAGCCATAAGTGCATCGGGCGCGCCGCGCCGGACCGCCTGAAACGAGCTCTCGAACAGGCCGATCAATTCGGTTTGGACGTCAAAACATTAAGAGAAATCCGGAAGCATCAGGATCGAGCAGCGGCAGCGTAACACAAGGAGAGCAGGATGCAAATCGAGATATTTTCTTTATGCGATGCGGCAACGACGGAGAACGGAAAGCTGAACGTGCTGGGGGCGTTTGATACGCTTTGGGTGGGCAAATTGCCGGCCGTGCATCCGCACTGTACGGTAGCGCTGCGGGTCAGGTTCCATTTGAGCGAGGGGAATGAACATAATGTATCCGTGAAATTCATCGACGCTGATGGAAAGCACATTGTTCCCGCCACTCACGGAGTGATTAAGATCGATTACTCCGAGGGGCAAAAAACCAGTTCGGCGAATCTCATTCTCAATATTCAGGGGCTGAAAGTCGATAAATGCGGCGAATATTCTATTGATCTGACAATTGGCGCCAAAAGCAGGGCCTCGCTGCCGATGTTTGTGCGCAAAAGAAAATGATCCGGATGGTAAAGAGGCTGATATGGGCGATGCAAATCCCAAGGGCTACATCGGGCGTTATTGGAAGAAACAGGAGGCCGGCCGCCTTCTTTGCGAGCTGTGCCCGAGGTATTGTTCGCTGCAGGAAGGACAGCGGGGATTCTGTTTTGTCCGCCAGAATATCGGCGGGGAAATGATTCTAACGACGTATGGCCGCAGCAGCGGATTCTGTATCGATCCGATCGAGAAAAAACCGCTTCACCATTTTTATCCGGGGACCAGCGTTCTTTCTTTCGGGACGGCCGGTTGCAATCTGGGCTGCAAGTTTTGCCAGAACTGGCACATCAGCAAATCGCGCGAATGGGACCGCCTGACCGACGAGGCGTCGCCGGAAGCAATTGCGCGCTGCGCGAAAGAGACAAATTGCAAAAGCGTCGCGTTCACCTATAATGACCCGGTGATTTTTGCTGAATATGCGATGGATATTGCTGACGCGTGCCATGCGCTCGGCATCAAGACGGTGGCCGTGACAGCAGGATATATCACGGATAAGGCCCGGGCCGATTTCTTGGGGAAGATGGATGCGGCGAATGTGGACCTTAAGGCCTTTAGTGACGATTTTTACCGGAAAATCTCGTCGGGGGCTTTGCAGCCGGTTCTGGATACCTTGGTATATTTGAAGAGGGAAACGAAGGTCTGGTTTGAGATCACGACCCTGCTGATCCCCGGGGAAAACGACAGCGACCACGAGCTTCACGCCATGAGCGAATGGATCGCGGAGGATCTTGGAATGGAAGTGCCGCTGCATTTCAGCGCGTTCCATCCTGACTTTCAGATGACGGATCATCCCGCGACTCCGCCGGCAACGTTAAAACGCGCCAGGGATATTGCGATCTCGAAAGGCTTGAAACATGTTTACACGGGCAACGTGCATGATCCTCAGGGGGGCAGCACGTATTGCGGAACATGCGGGCAGCTTTTGATCGAGCGGGATTGGTATGAATTGGGAGCGTATCATCTGAAAAATAAGAACCAATGCCGCCAATGCGGCGCGGTCTGCGCGGGAGAATTTGACGAGTGTCCGGGAATCTGGGGATCGAAGCGGATGCCGGTCAGGATCAATTAAGAAAAAAGGGGCGAGGCTGTATGAGGATTTTGAGCTGGAACGTCAACGGGATCCGGGCGGTCCAGAAAAAAGGTTTTCTGGAATGGCTCCAAAAAGAATCGCCGGATATCCTCTGCGTTCAGGAAACAAAATGCCATCCGGAACAATTGACGGATGAATTGCGGTCACCCGACGGCTATCGGACCTATTGGTCCGCTGCTGAGAAGAAAGGCTATAGCGGAACAGCGGTCTTTACGAAAATTGAACCGAAGACTGTGCGGGAAGGGCTGGGCGTCAAGGAGTTCGATTCGGAAGGCCGAACGCTCATGCTGGATTACGGGAATTTCATCCTTTTCAATATCTATTTTCCGAACGGCGGGGCGGGAAATAAACGGGTGCCTTTTAAAATGAATTTTTACGATGCCTTCTTAAAAAAAGCCAATGCCCTGAAAAAACAAGGCAAAGGCATTATTTTATGCGGCGATGTCAATACGGCCCATGAAGCGATTGACCTGGCCAGGCCCAAGGAGAATGAAAAGAACACAGGGTTTCTCCCCGAGGAACGCGCCTGGGTTTCAAAATTTATCAACAGTGGTTATGTGGATACGTTCCGTCATTTTTACAAGGATGGCGGCCATTATACGTGGTGGGATTACAAAACGAGCGCCCGGGATCGGAATATCGGCTGGCGGATCGATTATTTCTTCGTCAGCGAGAACCTGCTTCCCAAAATCAAAAAAGCTGTTATATTGGACAAAGTCACGGGGTCGGACCATTGCCCCGTTGGCATTGAACTCAAATAATGGAAAAGGAGATATGATGAAAAAGATTATGGTATGGGGAGTGATATTCTTTTGCTGCTCGTTCGTTGCGGTTGCGGTCAGCACGAGCGAAGAGGCTAAGAAAATTTCAGCGACCGCAATCATCATGGGGAGCGATGCGGATTCTCCCGTGAGCGGCACGGTCAATTTCATTGAAAAGGAAGGCGGAGTTGAGATGATCGCGAATCTTTCCGGCGTTACGCCGCCGGGAAAACATGGTATCCACATCCATGCCGGAGGGAGCTGCGGGGATAGCGGCAAGGCGGCCGGGGGGCATTTCAATCCGGCTAAATCTGAACGGCACGGATTCTTAGTCAGTGACGGCTATGACAACGTTCACGCCGGCGACTTGGGGAATATCGATATTGACAAAAACGGACAGGGAGTGCTTTTTCTTTTTCTTCCGGGGTTAAGCATAACGGATGAAAATAACAGCATTGTCGGCCATGCGGTCATTTTAAAAGAAAACGAAGACGATTTCACCCAGCCGGCCGGCAACGCCGGGGCCGGCATCGGATGCGGCACGATTAATCTGAATAATTAGGCAAAGGCCGGAATTTTTCTGTTGCGATGTCACAACTTAAGGTGTAGAATCTATCGATGTTTTTACAGGAAAACGCTGTTTTATTGATCATTGACGTTCAGGGAAAACTTGCCCACCGCATGCATCAGAAAAAGGAATTGTTCCGGCATATCGGCGGGCTGATCCGCGTTGCGCACTTTCTTGCGATCCCTATTATCATCACGGAGCAGGCTCCAGAGAAGATCGGAACGACCGTTCCGGACATCAGCGATTTATTGAAAGACCAGCAGCCTATAGCGAAAACATCGTTCAGCTGCTGCGGGCAGCGCGAATTCATGGAGCGGCTGGGCGCTTTGAACCGCCGGCAGGTTATTGTCGCGGGGATCGAAGCGCATGTCTGTGTTTATCAGACCGTTCATGATCTGCTCGGCAATCGGTACGATGTCCAGGTTGTCGGCGACGCCATTTCTTCTCGCACCGAAGCGAATAAGAATTTTGCGATCGAAAGGGTCCGGGCTTTGGGCGCCGATGTCACAAGCACGGAGATGATTGTTTGCGAATTGTTGAGATCGTCGGAACATCCGAAATTCAGGGAGATCATTAATCTTATCAAATAACATCACAAAAGAAGGGATTGTTTATGCCTGATGAAAATAAACAAAAAAACCAAGGGACGATGAAGACCCTTTTGGAAGAAACCCGCACTTTTCGGCCTAGTGAAGAATTCAAAAAGAATGCTAATGTCAAAGATGACTCCATCTATAAAGAGGCTGGCAAGAACCGTGAGGCGTTTTGGGCGAAATACGCCCAGGATCTCGAGTGGTATAAGAAATGGGATAAGGTCCTGGAATGGAAAGCCCCGTTTGCCAAATGGTTTGTCGGCGGGAAGCTGAATGCCAGCTACAACTGCTTGGACCGGCACGTTAAAGCCGGCAACGGCGGCAAGGCAGCGATTCTCTGGGAAGGCGAAGAGGGAGAGCAGAGAACACTGACCTATGAGGATATGTACAAAGCTGTCAATAAACTGGCGAATGCGATCAAGGCTCTCGGTGTCGCGAAAGGCGATCGGGTGGCTATTTATATGCCGATGATCCCTGAGGCTAGCATTGCGATGCTGGCATGCGCCCGGATCGGCGCAATCCATACGGTCATCTTCGGCGGTTTCAGTTCGGATTCGCTTAAGGATCGCATTGATGATGCTCAGGCAAAATTGCTGATCACGGCCGACGGGGGCGCCCGGCGGGGGAAAATGGTCCCGTTGAAGGAGGTCGCGGATGTGGCGGCGGCCAGTTGCCCTTCGATCAAGCATGTTCTGGTTGTCAAGCATGCGTCCAACCCTGTCAATATGAAAACGGGCCGCGATATCTGGTACCATGAAGCCGTTGAGAAGGCTGCCGATTATTGCGAGCCGGAAAAAATGGATGCGGAAGACATCCTCTTCATTCTCTATACATCCGGCACGACGGGCAAGCCCAAAGGCATTATTCATACCACCGGCGGCTATATGACAAGCGTTACGGCAACAGCCAAATGGGTCTTTGATCTGAAAAAAAGCGATGTATATTGGTGCACGGCAGACGTCGGATGGGTCACGGGCCACAGCTATATTACCTACGGGCCGATGTCCAACGGCGTCACGCAGGTGATGTTCGAAGGAACGCCGGATTATCCCGAGCGGAACCGCTTCTGGAAGATCATCGAGAAATACAAGGTGACGATCCTGTATACGGCTCCGACGGCCATACGCGCTTTCATGAAATGGGGAACGCAATGGCCGGAGGGATGCGATCTTTCCAGCCTGCGTCTTTTGGGAACGGTCGGCGAGCCGATCAACCCGGAAGCATGGATATGGTATCACGAAGTTATCGGAAAAGGGAAATGCCCGATTGTCGATACGTGGTGGCAGACCGAAACGGGGAGCATCATGATCTCGCCGATCCCGGGAATCACGACGACCAAGCCGGGATCAGCCTACAGGCCTCTTCCGGGAATTGAGGCAACAGCTTTGACGGCTGAAGGAAAAGAGATCACGGAAGGCGGCGGCTATCTGGCCATCAAGAACCCCTGGCCGTCCATGCTGCGCGGCATTTGGGGCAATGAACAGCGCTACAAAGATACCTATTGGAGCCGATGGGAAGGTTATTATTTCCCTGGCGACGGAGCAAGGATCGACCCGGAGGGTTATTTCTGGCTTTTGGGGCGCGTTGACGACATTATGCTGGTCGCCGGCCATAATATCGGAACGATGGAGGTCGAAAGCGCTCTGGTCGATCACCCGAGCGTTGCCGAAGCCGCTGTTGTCGGTATCAAGGACGATGTGAAGGGGACCGCGATTGCTGCCTTTGTCATTTTGAAAGAAGGAAACAAAGCCGGCAAAGAGTTAGAGGACGTTTTAAAGAAGCACGTGGATGGCAAGATCGGGGCGATCGCCCGGCCATCGAAGATCATTTTCAGCGCCGAGCTCCCGAAGACCCGAAGCGGCAAGATCATGCGCAGGCTCCTGCGCGATATTGGCGAGGGGCGCGCGTTGGGCGATGTGACAACATTGGCTGATGCCAGCGTCGTCGAAGCTCTGAAAACGAAATATGACGATGAAACCTAAGATCGAGTTTTTATTCCGACTATAGTTGTTGTTTAATGGCAGCACCCAGCCTACAAGGCTGGGTGCTGATGTTTTTGAGGGTTTTTATGCGCTTAAAACTTTCCCACTTAATATTTCTTTTTTTGCTCCTGCCGGACCTTGCTATTGCCGAACTGAGCGTAACAAGCAAATGGAGGATCGAGCAGGCGATACAACGCTGCAATGCGACCGGCAATGCTTTGACATACACAAAATATTGGGGCGATAGCGTTAACGATGAAAATCGCGAGACGGTTTGTATTGCCGAACATTTTGCCCAATTGGCTACTTTCGAAGGGGAGGAATGGCTTGAAAACGACGCCTCGGCTTTTATTAAAGATTGCATGGTGAAATCCAACAAGGACGCTAAGGAATATCAGGCGTGCCTTCAGGCAGGGGTTGAGACGGTCACGCAACAACTGTCGTCTGCTTGCCGGGAATTGGGGGCGGAAGGCCTTTGGGATAAAGACCAATGCAAGCATTTAATCTCGTATATATTTATCACGAAGTTCGACGATGTTCTCAAAAAGCATAGACCGATCTTAATCCAGGCAATGGACAACAGATTCCTCGGTTTTCTTTTTCATCCGGTTGCGGCAACTTTGTTATTAATGGTGTTTGTTCTGGATGTTTTGATCCTGATCGATCCGGGCAATTGGATGCGGGTCTCTAAGGTCGCTCTGGTGGCCGGAGGCGTTATGTGCCTTTCGTTTTTCTTGGAGGGCCAGTGGCGTTTTCTGGGAATGGGCGTATCCGTCCTGATATCTGTTATGGCAATAGTTTGGGGCCATATCACGGCTCTCCTGAACCCAAAAAGGAAAAAAACAAAAAGGTCGTGGTGATTCCGTAATCGGAAGATCTGCCGCGCCTGAATGCTCAAGGATGGCCTCTTTATGCTGGCGGTCGCAATCGATCGGGAGACAATCCGCAAGTTTGATGTCGCCGGGCCGAGATACACGAGCTATCCGACGGCGCCCGTTTGGTCGGATGAGGTTCATGAGCGCGTTTACATCGAGCGTCTCAAGGTTTTCGGTCAATCAGAGAAAGTCCTCTCCCTTTACATCCATATCCCGTTTTGCCGGACGCTGTGCGCCTATTGCGGATGCAACGTGATTGTCCGCAAGCAGGACGACAAGTATGCCGACGAGTATCTTAGCTGCCTTTTTAAAGAGATGGACCTGGTGGCCCAGTATATCGGCAGGAAGAAAACGATCAGGCAGCTTCATTGGGGGGGCGGGACGCCGACGTATTTAAGCGAAAAACAGATCGAACGGCTCTTTCAAAAGACAGCGGAAGTTTTTAATGTCGACCTCAAAGGCGAGATTGCCATTGAGATCGATCCCAGAACGGCGACGAAGGAGAAGATCGATCGGTTGCGCGCGCTGGGGTTCAACCGTTTGTCGATGGGGATCCAGGATCTTGACCCGAACGTGCAAAAGGCGGTGAACCGCGAGCAGCCGTATGAAATGATCGGGGATCTTTATGCGTATTGCCGGCAGGCGGGTTTCCGATCGATCAATTTTGATTTGATCTACGGGCTGCCGTTCCAAACTACGGAAAGTTTTTCGCGGACCGTTTCCCGGGTGATCGGCCTTAAGCCCGACCGCATCGCGCTTTACAGTTTTGCGCTGGTGCCTTGGCTGAAAAAACATCAGAAAAAGATTGACGAGGCGACGCTGCCGCCCAGCGATGTCAAGCTCGATATTTTTCTTCAGGCCCGTTCGCAGCTGCTGGATGCCGGCTATCAGGCGATCGCGATGGACCATTTTGCTCTTGAAGGCGATGAATTGGCAAAAGCCTTTCGGGAAGGGGGCTTGTACCGGAATTTCATGGGGTATACCGTCAAGCCGGCGGATGAGTACATTGGCTTGGGGCTGACGTCGATCAGTTTTCTGGAAGATATCTACGCGCACAATCACAAAGCGCTGCCCGAGTATTACCGGCTTTTGCGCGCGGGAATGTTGCCTGTCGAACGAGGGAAGATATTATCGATGGACGACCGAATCCGCCAATGGACGATTGGCGCCTTGATGTGCCGGTTCCGGATCGATAAAAATGAATTTAAAAAGAAATTCGAAACGTCTTTTGACGGGTATTTTACTGAGGAGCAAGCTCATATCGGCCGATGCGTTAAAGACGGATTGATGAAGGTCGACGGAGAAACGGTGGAAGCGACGGAACTTGGAAAGATCTTTATCCGGAACATTTGCATGGGCTTTGACCGGTATTTACGAAAACAAGATGCCCCGGGCAGATTTTCCAGGACCGTTTAAAATATTCACTCTCAAGGAAGGACATACTGATGATCGAAAAAAGAATTGAAACAAGATCTCCCATACAATTGGCCGCTTCGTTTGGCATGGAGGAAGACCTGGGCCCCAAGCGTGAAGCGAAGATTAATAACATATCCTCCGGCGGGTTCTGCTTTTTATCGGACCATAAGCTCAGGATGGGTCAAAAGATCCAGATGGCGGTTGATCTGGACACCGTCGAAGACGTGATCGTTACGGTCAAGGTTGTTTGGATCAACAAGACCGGAAATAACGGGAAATACGCGGTCGGCGTTCAAATCGTGGAAAAAGAGGGGCTGGAGTTTGAGCGGTTTACCGAATTTTATAACAATATAAAATGATCAAGCGATGACGAAGCCGTTATTATTGCAGGCCTTTGAAGGGGCGAATAAAACCGTGCCCGTCTGGTTCATGCGCCAGGCCGGGCGGTATTTGCCGCAATACCGGGCGATCAAGGAAAAATATCCCATTGAGCAGATGTTCCGAACGCCGGAATTGGCCGCCGAAATTACCTGTCAACCCGTCGATATTCTTGGGGTTGATGCGGCGATTCTGTTCGCCGATATCCTGACCCTTCCGGCGCAAATGGGGTTTGACATTGCCTTTGATAATCAGAAAGGCCCACAGATCGTCGGGCGTATTGACCAATTACGCGATCTCAAAGATGTTCATGATTTTGACGATCTTTCGCATATCGCTAAGGCGATCCGGTTGGTCAATCAGCGGTTATCGGAATCTATACCGCTCATTGGTTTTGCCGGTTCGCCGTTCACGGTCTTGACGTATTTGATTGAAGGCGGCTCCTCCGTTAATTTTGCCAAGACCTTTTCTTTTCTCCGCCAGCACCCGGAAGCTTTCTGCCGGATCATGGAAATGCTGACGGCCAATACGATCAAATATCTTGAGTTGCAAAAAGAAGCGGGGATCAAGGTTTTTCAATTATTCGATAGCTGGGCCGGGATCTTAAGAGCGGCTGATTTTTCCGCTTGGGTGATCCCGTATGTCCAAAGGGTCTTTGATGCGGTCGATTTGCCGTCGATCTATTTTGCCCGGGGCTCCGGGCATCTGTTGCCGCTGATGGATCAATCTCATGCCGATTTTCTCTCGGTCGATCACACCGTTATTCTGGGGCATCAGGCCACCATCGAGCATACGAAAAAAGGCATCCAGGGGAATCTTTTTAACGGCCTTTTGTATGCCGATGAAGCTGTTCTGGAAAGAGAAGTTCGCGACGTTCTTATCGGGGGGCAGAAACACGGCCGCTATATCTTTAATCTCAGCCACGGCGTCTTTCCGGACACCGACGTCGACAAGCTCAAATTCATCGTTGAACACGTTCACGCATTTCCCTGGAAGCGATGAGAAGACGGATTGTTATTGTTGGCGGCGGCATCAGCGGGTTAGCCCTGTTACATTATTTGAAGCAAAACTGTGGCCATGAGGAGATCGTTCTTCTGGAAAAGAATGATCATTTGGGCGGAACGATACGATCGCTCAAGAAACAAGGATGCCTTTTTGAGACCGGGCCCAACGGATTTCTTGATTCCAAGCCCCGCACGTTGGCCTTGATCAAGGAACTGGGGCTGGAATCTTCCCTGATCCGGGCCGATGAATCATCGAGGGTCAGATATATTTCTCTTCGCCAAACGCTGCATCCTTTTCCGACAACTCCCCAAAATTTCTGCTCTTCAAGACTGCTCAATCCTTTTGAGAAAGTCCGGATTCTGGGTGAATTCTTTGTCCCGCGCGCCACGCATCCGGAGGAAACCGTTTATGAGTTTGGAAAGCGCCGTCTGGGAGAACGGTTTTCGCAGGTCTTTTTAGATCCCATGGTCAGTGGGATTTGTGGCGGAGATTCTCGGCAGACCAATTTAAAAGCCGCGTTCCCCAGGATTTATCAGCTGGAGCAAGAGTACGGATCGCTTTTTAAGGCGATGATCAAAATAAGAAAAGCCAAAAAGAAAACCCAAAAACAATCTCAGCGTGCGGCTATCGGAAGCCCGACGGGAACGCTAACGTCTTTGCGGGGAGGCTTATCGGAGATCGTGGAGGCCGCGGGGAGACGCTATGAGGCAGATATCTGTCTTCAGGCGCCGGTTGAGACTGTTTTCTTAAAGGATGGCCGATACGAAGTCCATTGCGCTAATGGCAAACAATATATCGCGGATCAATTGTTCTTATGTTCTCCGGCCTATGGCGCCTCTCGGATGCTTAAAAACATCGATCAAAGTCTTTGTGAGGAATTGGAGAAGATCCGGTATGCGCCGATGGCCGTTATCGGGCTGGTTTTTTCCGAGAAATATTTCGCAAAGAAACCGAGAGGGTATGGCTATCTTATTCCTTCGTTGGAAAAGAAAGAAGTCCTAGGTGTTCTTTTTGAGAGTGATATTTTTCCCGGGAGGTGCGCCCCGGGCCAGGTTTTGTTGAGAGTGATGATCGGCGGGGCGCGTCATCCGGATATCATAAGAAAATCCCGGGAGGAACTGGTTGGTTTGGCGCTCGACGAGATCAAGCCGATGATGACGGAAGATGCCAAGACGGTTGAACCCCAAGAGCTTTTTTTTGTGCTCTGGGAACAAGCCATTCCCCAATATAATCAGAGTTATTGTCAGCTTCTACCGGTTATAGAGCGCCGATTGGGGCGCTATCCGGGGCTTCATTTATCGGCTAATTACCTGAAAGGCATTTCGCTGAATGATTGCGTCGAAAATGCTTATCAAGCGGCTCGAATGCCATAGCTCTTTTTATTGTGCTTTCTTTCACAAAAAAATATAGATTTTTTTGGGGAGAAGTGATACACTCTATGAAAAATCATCGTCTTTCCATCAAATAAAGGAGAATATCATGAGTTCAGAATTCATGCTGATCATTTTAATTGCCGCTTTTACGGGAATTACCCATACGCTCTTGGGCCCGGACCATTATCTGCCGTTCATTGCTTTGGCAAAATCGCAATCCTGGTCGAGAAAAAAGACCGCGTGGATTACTTTCTTTTGCGGGTTAGGGCACATCTTGAGCTCTGTGGTGATCGCCTATTTGGCCCTTGGCTTGCGGTTTTCCCTCACCCTGCTGGAAGTGATCGATTCTTACCGGTCTGATTTTACCGCTTGGGCTTTGATCGCTTTCGGATTGGTTTATCTGATTGCCGGCCTCAAAAGAATTTATCGGTCGGATGTCCAGGAAATAGTCCGGCCGTATAATCCGATGCTCTGGATATTGTTCGTCATCTTTGTCGTCGGCCCGTGTGAACCGCTATTCTTTCTGATGACCTATCCTTCGCTTGCCGGCAATCTTCCGGCCGTTCTTCTTCTCATCGGCGTCTTTGGCGCAACAACGATCATGACCATGCTAGCGGCGGTTTTCGCGGCTTCCTTCGGCCTGGGGTTCTTGCGCGGCCGCCAGGTTATGAGATTCGCGCCGGCTGCCAGCGGGATGATCATTATTTTTTGCGGCGTCGGAATTAAGTTCTTGGGCCTATAATCGAATTTAACCGCACTTAAAGGGTTTTCTTAAACGGGCCTCGCTGTGCCAATCTTCTTATCCGTAGGTTTTGGATCTCCTTGTTTTGTTGTGCCCACAAAATAGGTTTTGCTTAAAAAAGACGGAAATGTTATAAAGAAACGCCCGTGTATTCTGCAGGCATGTTCAAAAGATAAAGAGGTCATCCGTGCATGAATTGTCGATCGCGATGGAGCTGGTCAGTCAGATCGTAGAGGCGGCTGAAGCCAACCGATTGCCGCGCGTGGATGAGATTGAGCTGGAAGCGGGGATCTTGCGGCTTGTTGTTCCGGAGATCATGCAGACGGCCTTTCAGGAAGCGGCGCGCGAGACAATCGCCGCCGGCGCGGCTCTCATTTTAACGGAAAAGAAAGCCAAGGTTCGGTGCAACCAATGCGCCCTGGTCTTTGAGCCGCACGTTGATGATTTTACCTGCCCGAAATGCCGGATCGCCGACGCGAAAGTCCTTGAAGGGGACCAGATCATCCTCAAATCTGTCAGCTGCAACCTTTCGGAAGGAAACGGAAAATGAACAAGAAAATTAAAGTCAATGTCGTCAAGAACGTTCTTCAGGCCAACGATCTTGTCGCGGGCAGGAACCGCCAGGTCTTTAAGGAAAACAAGGTTTTTGCTCTCAATCTGATCAGTTCGCCGGGAAGCGGAAAAACGACGCTGCTTGAAAAAACGATTCCCGCTCTCAAGCCGGAACACAAGTCGATCGTTATCGTCGGAGATTTGCAGACGACACGGGATGCCGATCGGCTCAGCGATCAAGCGCAGCAAGCTGTTCAGATCAATACGGGGATGAGCTGCCATCTGTATGCCAATCAGATCGCGCAAAGCTTGAGTGACATCGATCTTAAAGGCGCCGATTTTGTTTTCATTGAGAACGTCGGCAACATGGTCTGCCCGGGGGAATTCGACCTGGGGGAGAACGCCAAAGTGATTCTCTTAAGCGTTCCGGAAGGCGATGACAAGGTCGCGAAATATCCGACGATCTTCCGCGTCGCCGATCTGATCCTGCTGACCAAAGTGGATCTCTTGGGCGCGCTCGATTTCGACCTGAAGCGGGTCAAAGAGGATCTATCCAAGCTGAACGCGAAGGCAACGCTGATCGAATTATCGTCCAAGACCGGCCAGGGCATGGATCAATGGTTGGATTGGTTGAAGGCGAAGAGGACGGAAGGCATCGGCCGCCAGGCCCGTTTTGCTACGGAATGATCCGTCAATCGCAGAGAAAAACGACATGAACTCAACGGGTCCCAAGAAAATCTTGCTGATCGGTTACGGGAATGTTGGCAAATCAGACGATGGCTTGGGTCCGGCTTTGGCCGAAGAAATCTCCCGCCAGAACTTCGAAGGTGTGGCCGTTGAATCCAATTATCTTCTGACTGTCGAGGATGCCTCCAAAGTCGCCGAGTACGATGTGGCGATCTTCGCGGATGCGTCCGTCAAAGGCGACGAACCTTTTACGTTCAAGCCGATCCTTTCCGCGCAAACCGTCCAAACATTTTCCAGTCACAGCATCGATCCTGCCATAGTTCTGGGACTGGCCCGTGATCTGTTTAAGGCGAAGACCAAAGGCTATGTGCTGGCGATCCGGGGATATGAATTCGATGAATTTGGAGAACAATTATCCTCCCGGGCCCAGGATAATCTGCTTGAGGCGGAGGCATTTCTTTCCCGGCTTTTAGCAACGAAAGAATTCGATCTCTATGACCGCTAAGATAACAATGCCGCTCAAGGTTCGGGAACAGCAGCATGTTTCTGTCTTTCTGTCGGGCGCCGTCCAGGGCATCGGATTTCGCCCCTTTGTTTTCCGGCTGGCCCAAGAATTGGGTTTAACGGGATTTGTCCGCAACAGTACCAACGGGGTGATTATTGAGGCGGAGGGTTCTCCCCAAAAGGTGGCAGCCTTTCTCAAGAGGATACCAGAAGAAAAGCCGCCGTTAAGTTTTATCCAGAACTATCAATATACGCTGCTTGATCCCATCGGGTTCTCAAATTTCGTGATCCGGGAGAGCGATGAAGGGTCGTTAAAGTCAGCGGTGGTCCTGCCTGATATCGCGATCTGTCCGCAATGCCTGGCCGAGATTTTTGATCCGCAGAACCGCCGTTATCTTTATCCTTTTACGAACTGCACGCAGTGCGGCCCGCGGTTTTCGATCGTCGAAGCGCTTCCCTACGACCGCGTTAATACGTCCATGAAGAAATTCCGCATGTGCCCGGATTGCGCTGAGGAATACAATAATCCGGATGACCGGCGGTTCCATGCGCAACCGAACGCCTGCCCGAAATGCGGTCCGCATCTTGAATTATGGGATGCCAAAGGAAAAGTGATCGCAACGCGCCGAGAAGCGGTTTCGCAAGCTGTCGACAATATCAAAAAAGGGAAGATTGCCGCCGTGAAAGGCATCGGCGGCTTCCATCTTTTTGCCGACGCGCACAATGAAAAGAGCGTTCAGCTCTTGCGCAAGCGCAAGCACCGCGAAGAAAAACCTTTTGCGCTGATGTTCCCGACGCTGAAATCCATCGAAGCGCAATGCCGTGTTTCGCCTCAAGAGAGAGCCCTTTTATTATCCGGCGAGAGTCCGATTGTTTTGCTGATAAAAAAGCGAAAGATCGGCCGATTAAAAGCCGTAGCGAATTCTGTCGCGCCGGGAAATCCCAGTTTAGGAGCGATGTTACCCTATAGCCCGCTGCACCACATTCTGATGAAGGAATTGGGGAGGGCGGTCGTTGCGACCAGCGCGAATCTGGCGGAGGAGCCGATCTGTGCGGATGAGAAAGAGGCTTTGCAAAGGCTGGGTGGAATTGCCGATGTTTTTCTTGTTCATGACCGGCCAATCGTCCGCAGTATCGATGACTCGGTTGTGCGGGTGGTCATGAACCGTCCGCTGGTCATCCGCCGCGCGCGCGGCTATGCGCCGCTGCCGGTTACGGTGCGAACAGAAGGGCCGAGCGTTCTGGCGGTCGGCGGGCATCTGAAAAACACCGTCGCGCTCAATGTCAAAGGCAATGTTTTTATCTGTCAGCACATCGGCGATCTTCAGACGGAACAATCTTTGCAGGCTTTTCGGCGGGCTGCCATGAATCTTCAAGGCCTCTATGCAACTTCGCCGGCTTATATCGCCTGCGATATGCACCCCGATTATCTTTCGACCAAATTCGCGAAAGATTCCAAGTTGCCTTTGATTAAAGTCCAGCATCATCACGCGCATATTGTTTCCTGTATGGCTGAAAATCGTCTGGACGGAACAGTTCTCGGGATTTCCTGGGACGGCACGGGATATGGGCCTGATGGGACTGTTTGGGGCGGGGAATTCCTAAAATCCACGTTGACCGATTATGAACGTGTTGCGCATCTCAAATCGTTCATGCTTCCCGGTGGCGATAAAGCGGCCATGGAGCCAAGACGAGTTGCGGCGGCGATATTGTATGAACTTGCCGAAGGAGATTGGAAGGAATTCAAAGACTTAGCGCCGATCAAGTCATTCACTTCCAAAGAACGGAAGGTGATTAAGGATATGATGTGTAAAAAGGTCAATGCGCCGGTGACGACGAGCATGGGGCGACTATTCGATGCGGTCGCGTCGCTTATGGATATCAAGCAGGTATTGCGGTTCGAAGGCCAAGCCGCGATGGGGCTCGAATATATTCTTGAGGGTGCAAGAACGGACAGTGCTTATGATTACGCGGTTGATCGGAATCCTGATGGCGGCTATATATTAAACTGGACAACGACGGTTCAAGGCATTATAAAAGATGTCCGTAAGAAAATGGCCGCGCCAAAGATATCGGCCAAGTTCCATAACACGCTGGTCGAGATGGCCCTCGATATCGCCAAACGCGTGGGTGAGAAAAGAATCGTCTTAAGCGGCGGATGTTTTCAGAATAAATATTTAACCGAACGCATGGTCCGACGGTTGAATGAAGAAGGCTTCAAGCCGTACTGGCATCAATTGGTCCCGCCGAATGATGGCGGGATATCTTTAGGGCAGGCGGTGTGTGCGATAAATAGAATTAAGTAACTTTCAAGTTGGGAGTCTTACTTAATGTGTTTAGCTATACCTGGAAAAATTGAAAAGATTATCGGAAATGATCCGTTATCCCGGATGGGCAAGGTGAATTTTGGGGGGATCGTCAAGGAAGCGTCCCTGGCTTATGTTCCGGAAGCGGAGATTGGCGATTATGTGATCGTGCACGCCGGGTTTGCGATCAGCATCGTCGATGAAGACGAAGCGGCGAAGACGTTTGAGTATCTCAAGGAGATGGGGGATCTTGCGGAGCTTGAGGAGGGGCCGGCATGAAATATCTGGATGAATACCGCGATCCAAAGTTGGCCCAGCAATTGTCGGCGCAGATCAAGAAGATCACGACCAAGCCGCACGTCTTGATGGAAGTCTGCGGCGGGCAGACGCACGCGATCGTCAAGTTCGGCATTGACGAGCTTTTGCCCAAAGAGATCGAACTGGTCCACGGCCCTGGATGCCCGGTGTGCGTAACGCCGCTGGAATTGATTGACAAAGCTGTTGAGATTGCCAGCCTCAGAGATGTTATCTTTTGTTCATTCGGAGATATGTTGCGGGTGCCGGGGTCCAAGAAAGATCTGTTTTCCGTGAAAGCTGAAGGCGGCGATATCCGGATCGTCTATTCTCCGCTCGATGCGCTGAAAATCGCTCAAGAAAATCCTCAAAAACAGGTTGTGTTCTTTGCCGTCGGGTTTGAGACAACCGCCCCGGGCAATGCCATGGCGGTCTATCAGGCGAAACAGCAAAAGGTCAGAAATTTCTCTATTCTTAATTCTCATGTTCTCGTCCCGCCGGCGATGGAAGCGGTCCTTTCCTCGAAGAATAACCGCGTGCAGGGATTCTTGGCGGCGGGTCATGTCTGCACTGTTATGGGGTATTGGGAATACGGCCCCATCGCGAAAAAATATAAAGTGCCGATCGTTGTGACGGGGTTCGAACCTCTGGATATTCTCCAGGGGATTTACATGTGTGTGAAACAATTGGAAGAAGGGCGTTTTGAAGTCGAGAACCAATATACGCGTTCTGTCAATCGCAAAGGGAATGCGCCGGCCCAGAAACTGATCAAGGATGTTTTCTGCGTCGCGTCGAGAAAGTGGCGCGGCGTCGGAACGATTGCGAAAAGCGGGCTCCAATTGCAGAAGGCCTACAAGGATTTCGATGCGGAGAAGCGTTTTGATGTCGGAAAGATCAAAACGGAGGAGAGTCCGGAATGCATCAGCGGGCTGATCCTTCAAGGGGTGAAGAAACCGCATGAATGTTCCGCTTTCGGAACGAAGTGTACGCCGGAAAAACCTTTGGGCGCGACGATGGTTTCCTCGGAAGGCGCCTGCGCAGCGTATTATCGTTATCGTAAGGTGGGGCCATGAAAAGGAAAAAAGATTTTTCGATGTCTTGCCCGATCCCGATTGCGGATTATCCGTACGTGCTTCTGGCGCACGGCGGCGGCGGGAAGCTGATGCACCAGATGATCGATAAGATGTTCAAGGGCGTTTTTGTTCCGATGGACACGGTGAATGTGCACGATTCCGCCGTGTTGCAATGCTCGACGGGAAAGATTGCCTTTACGACCGATTCGTACGTGGTGCACCCGCTGATCTTTCCGGGAGGAGATATCGGCAAACTGGCGGTCAACGGCACGGTCAATGATCTGGCGATGTCCGGAGCAAAACCGGCGTATCTGAGCATGGCGTGCATCCTGGAAGAAGGCCTTCCGATGGAAACCCTCTGGACGATCGTCCAATCGATCAAAAAAGCGGCGGATGAGGCCTGCGTTCGGATCGTCACGGGCGATACCAAAGTTGTCGATAAAGGCAAGGGTGACGGGATCTTCATCAACACCTCCGGCGTTGGATTGATCGAGCACGATCAGGTTATTGCACCGTCGAGCGTGCGTAAGGGCGACGTGATACTCATTAACGGCGATATTGCCAGGCACGGGATGGCGGTCATGGCGGTGCGCGAAGGATTATCTTTTGAAAGTTCGATCGAGAGCGATTCGGCGCCGCTGGCTGATCTGGTCCTGAAATTATTGAACGCAGGGATTGAGATTCATTGTTTAAGGGATTTGACGCGCGGTGGGCTAGCCACAACGCTCAACGAAATCACAAGTGCTGCCAAAGTCGGTATACAGATCGATGAATTGGCCATTCCAGTTCGGGAAGATGTTGCAGCAGCGTGTGAGATCCTGGGATTGGATCCGCTTTATGTGGCCAATGAAGGCCGGCTGGCTGCATTCATTCCCGCGAAAGATCAAGAGAAAGCTTTATTCATCATGCGGAAACATCCATTGGGCAAGGATTCCTGCGTGATTGGCCACGTTATCAATGGCGGTCAGCCGCTTGTTACCATGAAAAGCAGGATTGGCGCGATCCGCATCGTCGATATGTTAAGCGGCGAACAATTGCCACGCATCTGCTAAAACGATCATGATCACTGTCCGGCAAGCTGATAAACTGATTTCCAAAGATATCAAAAAGTATCCCTCTGTCCGCGTTCCGTTGGAAGGCGCTTTCGGCAAGATTTTGCGCGAAGATCTCATCGCGGACCGCGATCTGCCGCCTTTCGATCGCGTGATGATGGATGGGATCGCGATCGATCTGCGCTCATGGAAAGAAGGAAACAGGGCATTTCCTGTCCGAGGCATTCAAAAGCCGGGAACGCCGGCTCTGGTCTTAAAGGATCCCGCCGGTTGCCTCGAGGTCATGACAGGCGCGCTTCTTCCCGTCGGATGCGATTGTGTCATTCCCTTTGAAGATATTCAATTGAAGAATCGGCGAGCTGTTATCAACAATGGGTTTGCCTTGAAACGGATGCAAAATGTCCATCGCAAGGGTTCCGATGGCAAGAAGGGATCGCGGCTTGTTCCCGGCGGGACCCGGTTGATGACGTCCCAAGTCGCTTTTGCCGCATCTGTCGGGAAAAAACAAGTTTTGGTCTCGCGTATCCCGAGGATCGCAATCGTCGGAACAGGTGATGAGGTTATTGCCATCGGCCAAAAAGTCAAACCGTATCAAATACGCCAATCCAATGCCTACGCGATCGAGGCGGCGTTGAGACTTTGCGGATATGACCAGGTTGAGCGGTTCCATGTCCGGGACGATAAGGCAAAATTAACATCGTGTTTCAAGAAAGTGCTGAAAGGCTTTGATGTGGTGATCCTGAGCGGCGGCGTTTCGATGGGACGGTTCGACTATGTTCCGGCAATATTGACGGCGCTCGGCGTGAAGGAGATCTTTCATAAAGTCAAAGAGCGCCCTGGAAAACCCTTATGGTTCGGAAAAAACAAAAAAGGGAAGCCAGTGTTCGGGTTACCGGGCAACCCCATATCAACCCAGGTTTGCCTTTACCGCTATGTTCTTCCTTATCTTAACAGATCGGTTGGCCTCAAAGAGCCGCGCAAAGAATTTGTCTGTCTCAGCGAGAATGTTGAGATCAAAACAAACCTGACCTATTTTTTGCCCGTCAAGATTAAGTGCCAGCACGATGGCCGGCTCATGGGGGCTCCCGTCTTCTTCCATAATTCCGGGGATTATCCCTGTCTGAGCAGGACGGACGGATTTGTTGAGCTTCCTGCCAATACATTTCACTTTCCAAAAGGGACCGTCGCCCGTTTCTATCGCTGGGGGCTCTGAAGGAGTTGCCAAAACCTTCATGTGAATTTTTGGTGAATTCTGCTTTTGGCTGCTTCACAAATCGTCTGGGAAAGAGTATACTAAGAAAAATCTTTCGTTGATCAAGGAGATCGTTAATGCCTGAAGCGCGCGTTCTGGTCGTCGAGGATGACCCGCATATTTCAAAATTGGTGAAATACAATTTTGAGAAGGCGGGATTTTCTTGCCTAACGACCATTACGGGCGAGGAAGCCTTGAACATTTTGGACAAGGACTCGTTCGACTTGATCATTCTCGACGTCATGCTGCCCAAGATGGACGGATTTGAGACCTGCCGACTGCTGAAGCAGGACCGACGGTTCGCCGCGATCCCCGTCATGATCCTGACAGCCAGAGGGGAGGAAGTGGACCGGGTCGTCGGTTTAGAGCTGGGCGCGGATGATTATATTGTTAAACCTTTTAGCCCGCGCGAACTGGTCCTGCGCGCTAAGGCGGTCTTGCGCCGGGGCCAGCCGAAAGAAGGGAATGCGAAAGAGATCTTAAGCGCCGGCGATATTGTGGTCGATCTTCCGCGCCATAAAATCACGGTGCACAAGAAGGTAGTCGAGCTTTCGCCGATGGAATTCAACCTTTTAGCGATCCTTGTCGAACGCAAAGGGCGCGTCCAATCCCGCGAGCAGCTCTTGACGGATGTGTGGGGATTATCGTCAGAGGTCACGACCCGCACTATTGATACGCATGTGAAACTGCTCCGTCAGAAATTGGGCAAAATCGGAGATAAAATCGAAACGGTCCGTGGAATCGGTTATAAGATTGATGATGAGGCATAAGAATAATGGCATATAAAATTCATCAGCGTTTAACATTGATCTTCGGTGTCATTTTTGCCATTGTTTTTTTGGGGATTTACGCGTATTTGCACAGGACCTTGACGGAAGATGCTTACCGCCAGATCCGCGAGAGTCTCGAACGGGAACTGCTCTTAAGTAAAATTTATGTTGAAAAGGCAGATAGGCTTTCCGAGGATTGGGATACCGTTGCAGACCTGATGGGGGAGGCTTCGGGATTACGGACTACAATCGTAGGAGTGGATGGAACGATCCTGGGAGATTCCGACCTGTCTTCTGAGGAGCTTAAGAGCGTTGAAAATCATCTTCAGCGGCCCGAGCTCCAGAAGGCGTTGAAATCCGGCCTGGGGGAGAGCCGCCGTTTCAGTACGACGATCAAGAAGAACATGCTTTACATGGCATCCGCTTTTCAGCTCAAAGGCCAGGATGCCTTTATTCGTCTCGCCATGCCGCTGGATCATATCAGCGTGGTTTCCAGGCATCTTTCCGAAGTTCTGGTTGTTTCTCTATTATCCGCATTTGTCATTGCCGTGATTTTAAGCTGGGTCGCCTCGCTTTATTTCTCCCGGCCTTTGATCGAGATGTCCAAGGTTGCCCAGAAGATTGCGTCGGGCGATTTCTCGCAGCGAATTTTTCTGCCAAACAAGGATGTTCTGGGCGTTCTGGCGGATTCGATCAATTACATGTCGGAGCAGGTCCGTATGCGTATTGAGGACGTGGCCAAGGAAAAATCCCAATTAGAAGCGGTGTTGCTGAGCATGTCTGAGGGGGTCTTGGTCATTAACCGAGAAGGACGCATTCTCTTAATGAATGGGCCTTTTAAGAAAATTTTCCATGTGACCGAGGAACCGATCGGCAAAAATACACTTGAAGTCATCAGGAATATCAAAGTGCAGGAGATTATTGATCAGGTTTTGCGGCAGCCTCAGGGCGTTGAATCGGCGGAGATCTCCGTTCTGCTGCCTGAGGAAAAGATCGTTCTGGTCTACGCGGCCCCGATCCTGCGGGCATCCTCTCTCGAGGGGATCGTCGTTGTTTTCCATGATATTACCGAGCTGCGGAAGATGGAGCGGGTCCGCAAAGAATTCGTGGCGAACGTTTCTCATGAATTACGGACCCCGTTGGCCAGCATCAAGGGATACGCTGAGACGCTCTTGGACGGCGCCTTAGCCGACAAAGCTCATGCGGAGGAATTCTTGAAGATCATTCACATGGATGCCGAGCGGCTCGCGCGGCTCATCCAGGATATCCTCGATCTATCGAAGGTCGAGTCCGGAAATCTCAAGCTGGACTTTCAACCGGTCGCAATCCATGAAGTGGCGGATGGTATTCTGGAAGGGCTGCAAAGGCAGATCAATGAAAAATCTTTGAATATCCGCAATGACATTGTTGAGACCATGCCAAAGGTCAGAGCGGATGAAGACCGGATCGCGCAAGTTTTTCTGAATCTGATCGAGAATGCAGTCAAATATACGCCTCAAGGGAATCGCATTGCTCTTTCTGCCCAGGAAGAAGGGGGATTCCTTCGTGTTGATGTCACGGATACCGGTATCGGTATTCCGGAAGAAGACCTGCCGCGTCTTTTCGAGAGGTTTTACCGGGTCGACAAAGCTCGCTCCCGCGAACTCGGCGGAACAGGGCTTGGCCTTTCGATTGTAAAACATATTGTTCTGGCCCACGGCGGCCAGGTTTCTGTTCGGTCGCAGCTTGGCCGCGGCTCCACGTTTAGCTTTACCCTCCCGATTGCCTAAGTTCTCTCCATAATTCACCAATTCACCAGAAGTTCACAGTCCGTTCATTTCCCTGTCACATCACAGGTGTATGCTTTTGTTGAAAGGAGACAAGAGGCATGCCTGATAAAAAGAAAAAAGTTTTGATCATTGACGACGAGAAGAATCTTGTGGCGTTAGTTGCTCTGCATATACGGATGGCTGGGCACGACCCCATTTATGCTTTAGACGGGGAGCAGGGATTGCTTTCGGCCGAAGAAAAGAAACCGGATGTGATCATTCTGGATTTAATGCTTCCAGAGATTGATGGTCTGGAAGTTTGTCGGCGTATTCGTGCCAATCCGAATATCAAGGATATTCCCATCATTATGCTGACAGCCCAAGTGGGAATCGAAAGCAGGCTCAAAGGGTTCGAAATGGGGGCCGACGATTATGTTATGAAACCGTTTAGCCCCAAAGAGCTCGTAGCTCGCGTTAACCGGATCCTGGCAAGGGCAGCCCATGTTTTGTAAAGAACGCGACAGAAATGTATTCACACAAAATTCACATAACGTTAATTTGTCCTTCACAGGACCTTTCTATACTAACAATGTCAGAAAGAGGCCGATGAATGGAAGAGATGGAGAAACAAACCCATTGGTTAAGGACGGTAGAGTTTGCAAAAGGGCTTGACCAATTCTTATATATTCACCAATTTATAAAAAAGGAAAGAGGAGTATGAAAAAAGCAATTCTGTTGGGAATAATGTTTATTTTTTTAGGGATATCTTCGTCGTTCGCAGCAACAACTCAAATAGATTCTTTGATTGAGAAACTCGTAGAAAAGGGCATTCTCGACCGCGAAGAAGCCCGATCCATCAAGGCCGAGGTTGTGGCCGATGAGAAATTATTAAGGGAAGAAGGTTTGAAGCAAAGCATGCCGGAATGGGTTCAAAAAACAAAACTCAAAGGCGATTTGCGGCTGCGTTATCAATACGAGCGAAAGAAAAACGATGCAGAGGCTCAGACCCGCGGCCGGATCCGTTACCGGCTGGGATTGGAGACCAAAATTAATGATATGGTCAAAGTTGGGGCCGGACTGGCTTCCTCAAATAGCAGCTCGTCGAATTCCGATGATCCCCGTTCCACCAATCAAACGCTGCAAAACATGTTCGACCGCGGCAGTATCCGACTGGATTATGCGTTCGCGGAATATGTGCCAGCTCCGTGGGCAAAAATCGTCGGAGGCAAATTTCTTCGGAGCGATTATCTGTGGAGCCCAACCGATCTTTTGTGGGATTCAGATATCAATCCTGCCGGGAGCTCCGTCCATCTTGAGAAAAAATTAGGCGATCAGTGGAGCCTCTTTAACAATACGGGTATATGGATTATGGATGAGAACGGGAAAGTGGATCGTGTGGATCCGTTCTTGGCCTATACCCAGGTTGGAGCCAAATGGAAAGATAAGAATAAGGCCTTTGATGCGACTTTGGCAGGGATCTATTACGGGTTTAATGGGATCGAGGATATTCTCCTTGATAACCGCGCCTGCACAAATAGCGGGCTTTCCGGCTCTTCCAGTTCCTGCACAGGGACGTTAATCTATGATTATGATTCAGCCGGAGTCTCGGCAGAGTTTGGTATTAATAAGCCTTTGGGCGCTAACATCGAACGCTTGGCCTTTTTCAGTGATTTCATCCATAATTTTGATCCTGAGGATGATGAGAACGGCTGGGCGACCGGCGTTAAGTTCGGAGACGCTAAAGTCAACGGCCAGAATCAATGGCAGATGAAATATCAGTATTCGTATTTGGGCCGGGATGCTTTCCCGGATACTTTTCCCGATTCTGACCGTCTGGGCGGGGCGACGAATGTCCGTGGCCATGAATGGATCATAGAATATGGGCTCGCCAAGAATGTCATATTGGGATTGGATTATTACCAGGATGATGTGATCAAAGGAACCAAGAACCGCCAGAAATTGTTACAGGCGGATATCAGTTTCAAGTTCTAGAATGAAACAGAAACTATTTAACTTTTAATAGGAGAATCAAATGAAAAAAATCAGTTTATTGTGGAGTATAGGAGTGATGTTTTTGCTCGCAGCTCTGATCGGGCCGGCCGATGCCGATCTTATTAAGGTGGACGGCTCCAGTACGGTCTTTCCGATTACCGAGGCTGTGGCGGAGGAGTTCAAGAACTCGGGCGGCCAGGCTAAAGTGATGGTAGGTATTTCCGGTACGGGAGGCGGGTTTAAACGTTTTTGCCGTGGAGAGACCGATATCAGTGATGCGTCACGCCCGATCAAGGATAGCGAGCGGACGCTTTGTAAGGAAAGCGGTATTACATACATCGAGTTGCCGGTAGCGTATGATGGCTTGGCCGTTATGGTCAATGTCAAGAATACCTGGGTTGATCATTTGACCGTCAAGGAGCTTAATAGGATTTGGGAGCCGTCGGCTCAAGGAAACATCATGAATTGGAGCCAGGTTCGTCCGGGATTCCCGGATAAGCCGATCGTGCTCTTTGGTCCGGGAACGGATTCCGGGACCTTTGATTATTTTACCGAAGCCATTAACGGTAAATCAGCAGCCAGCCGCGGCGATTATACGGCCAGTGAAGATGACAATGTTTTGGTCGAAGGGATTGCCTCGGATGAAGGGGCGATCGGATATTTCGGCTTGGCCTATTATGAACAGAACAAAGATAAACTCAAGTTGGTTCCGATTGATGATGAAAACCCGTCCAACGGCGCTGGGCCTATTGCACCGTCGATGGAAACGGTCATGGATGCTACCTACCAACCCTTGGCGCGCCCGATCTTTGTGTATGTCAGCGCCAAGGCGACGCAACGCCCGGCGATCAAAGAGTTCATCAACTATTATCTGAAGAATGCGCCTTCTCTTGTCGAGGAAGTCGGCTACATTCCCTTGCAGCCGGAATCGTATGATGCCGCCGTACAAAGATTCAATCAGGGCATCAAGGGAACGGTTTTCGGCAGCGGGATCAAGACGGTGGGCGTGAAAATGGCCGATCTTTTGATGATGGAGAAATAATGTTCGAAACACGCAACACGGCCGTTCGGGTCAAAGAGATGATGGTCGAGAGGCTGCTTCAGTTCTGCAGCCTCTTGTCCGTTTTCACGACCATGGCGATCATTTATATTTTGATGTCCGAAACATGGGGATTTTTCCAAAAAGTCTCCCTTTGGGAATTCCTGACGGACACTCAGTGGACTCCGCTCTTTACGATCAAGCATTTTGGAATCATGCCGTTACTGTGCGGGACCATGCTCACAACGGTCATTGCGCTGATGGTGGCGGTGCCGACCGGACTGATCAGCGCGGTGTATTTAAGCGAATATGCCTCGGCCAGCGTCCGGAAGATCGTTAAGCCGATCTTGGAGGTCCTTGCCGCCGTTCCCACGGTTGTTTACGGGTATTTTGCGTTGTTATTTGTCACGCCGGTCTTAAAGAAAATCTTTCCGGATATCTCGGGATTTAATTCCTTATCGGCGGGTTTGGTCATGGGCATCATGATCATTCCTTTGGTTTCTTCGTTGAGCGAGGATGCGATGCATGCGGTGCCAATGCGTCTGCGCGAAGGCGCGTATGCGGTCGGCTCACAAAAGATTCAGGTGGCTTTTAACATTGTGTTGCCGGCGGCGCTGTCGGGCATTTCGGCCGCTATCATTCTGGCCGTTTCTCGCGCTATCGGTGAAACTATGATTGTGGCGATCGCGGCCGGCCAACAACCGCATCTGACATTGAATCCGTTAGTGCCGATTGAAACGATCTCAGCTTATATCGTACAGATCAGTCTGGGCGATACGCCGCACGGAACATTGGAATATAAGACGATTTTTGTCTGCGGGATGACGCTTTTTATGATGACTTTTTTTCTGAATATGATGAGCTTTAAACTGCGAAAGAGGTTTCAGGAAGTTTATGATTAAAATTCTAGATCGAATATTTAAATATATCGGTATTGGCGCAGTCCTTTTGGGATTAATCGTCTTAGCCGTCTTGGTCCTCGATGTGGTGCGTGACGGATTCCCCCGTTTGACGTGGGATTTTTTCACGAGTTATCCATCGAGTAAGCCCGAGCAGGCAGGGATCCTTTCCGCTTGGGTCGGCACCCTATGGATTATGCTGACGACGGCGGCATTGACGATCCCTCTGGGAATCGGCGCGGCCATTTATTTGGAAGAATACGCTCCCAAAAACCGCTGGACGGACTTTATTGAAATCAATATTGCGAATTTGGCGGGTGTGCCCTCGGTGGTTTACGGGATCCTGGGATTAGGATTGTTTGTCCGCGCGTTGCATATGGACCGCAGCGTTCTGGCCGGAAGTTGCACCTTGGCTTTATTGGTTCTGCCGATCGTTATTTTATCAACTCGAGAAGCGTTGCGGGCGGTACCATCCTCGATTCGCGAGGCTGCTTATGCCGTCGGAGCAACACGCTGGCAAGCGATCAGTGGTCAGGTTTTGCCGGCTGCATTCGGGAACATCCTGACCGGCATTATTCTGGCGATGTCCCGCGCGATCGGAGAGACCGCGCCGCTGGTGACTTTAGGGGCGCTGACCTACATTCCATTCTTGCCGACTCCACCGGTATCTGTTTCACCATCATTTCCGTATGTGAACTTCAGTCTCAAAGGGCTTCTTGATCCGTTTACGGTTCTGCCGATACAAATTTTTAATTGGGTATCACGGCCTCAAAAAGGATTTTTGATTTGTGCGGCGGCCGGGATCATCGTTTTGTTGATCATTACATTATGTTTGAATGGCGCCGCGATTTATTTGCGCCATAAACACCAAAAAAACTGGTAAGGATGACCATGAAGCCTTATTTTCAGGAAAGGGAAAAAAAGATGCTTGTTGCCGCCGAACAATCAAAACCTTCCATAAAAATTACCGATCATATTTATGCGGGAAATTCTGCAAATATGCGCAACGGCGATACGAAGATCCAAGTGGAACGGTTTTCTTTTCGTTACGGCGCGAACAAAGTTCTCAAGGATGTTTCGCTGAATGTCCGAGCGCGCGAAGTGACCAGCATCATTGGGCCTTCGGGCTGCGGGAAGTCGACGCTCCTGCGTTGTTTTAACCGGATGAATGACCTGATTGCTGGAACCCGGGCCGATGGAAACATTCTTATCGAAGGCCAGGATATCTATGATCCGAGAGTGGATGTCGTGGAGTTACGCAAAAAAGTCGGTATGGTTTTCCAGAAGCCCAATCCGTTTCCAAAGACGATCTTTGATAATATTGCCTATGGGTTGCGCATCAATGGGATCAGACAGAAAAGCGAAATTATTCAAAGAGTCGAACAGAGCCTGCGGGATTCGGCGCTTTGGGAGGAGGTCAAAGACCGGCTAACGGATAGCGGATTATCGCTTTCCGGCGGGCAGCAGCAGCGGTTGTGCGTGGCGCGGGCCTTAGCCATCCAGCCGGAGATCGTTTTGATGGATGAGCCCGCATCGGCATTGGATCCCATTGCGACGGCAAAATTAGAGGAACTTATTGTTCGGCTCAAGGAAAAATATACCATAGTGATTGTAACCCACAATATGCAGCAAGCGGCCCGTATTTCAGATAAAACCGCGTTTTTAATGCAGGGGGAGATGGTGGAATTTGGGGTAACAAAGGATATTTTTACCAAGCCGACGAAAAAGATCACGGAAGAATATATTACCGGGAGGTTCGGTTAATGAAAAAGAAGACATTGCTTTTTGTATGCGTTCAGAACAGCTGCCGCAGTCAAATGGCCGAAGGCCTGGCGCGCGTCTTGGGGAAGGATATCGTTGAGCCTTATAGTGCCGGCTCAAAACCGGCCAGTATCATCAATCCCAAGGCCGTTAAAGTGATGCAGGAAAAGAATATTGATATTTCGCGGCAAAAGCCAAAAGGATTTGAGGAGTTGCCCTTTGAGAAATTCGACTATGTGGTCACGTTGGGCTGCGGCGAACAATGCCCATTCGTTGAAGCCAGGCACCGCGTCGACTGGATTATCAGGGATCCCAAGGGACGGGATATGGCGTTCTTCCGGAAAGTCCGCGATGAGATCACGTTAAATCTTTTGAAGCTTATGGATGACATCAGAACACCAGCGCAGGGAAAGGGCTCACATGGAAAAACATTTTGACCAGGAATTGGACGCTTTAAAAAGCGAGATATTAAAAATGGGGGCTTTAGTGGAGAATTCGATCGCTGAATCGGTCGAATCCTTAAAACAGCTCAGTGAAGAGCGGGCTCGGAAAGTCATTGCGCACGATAAGATGGTGGATCAAATGGAGAATGCCATTGACGAAATGTGCGTTGACCTGCTGGCATTATACCAGCCGATGGCCGCGGACCTGCGGTTCATTACGATGGTCTTGGAGATCACGACGGACTTGGAGCGCATAGCGGATCTGGGCGTGGATATCGCCCAACGCGTTCTGGAATTGACCGGCAAGCCGCTGCTGAAACCTCTCGTTGATATCCCAAAATTGGCCCAATTGGCCCAGCGGATGACCAAAGAAGCTCTGGACGCTTTTGTTCGGAAAGATGCCGAAATGGCCAAGAGGGTCATTCTGCTCGACAACGAAGCGGACAAGCTGAGGAATTTTGTTCAAAAAGAACTGCTGGAAGATTATATGATGAAAGACCCTACCACTGCGCCCCGCGCGCTCCCGCTTTTGCTGGTGGCCCGCCATTTGGAGCGGATTTGCGACCATGCGACAAACATCGCGGAAGATGTCATTTATATGATCGAAGCAAGAGTCGTCAAGCATCATCCGGAATTGTTGCAGGATAAATGAAGACTCCGGAGAGGAAGAAAATCACTCCATTTTGGCGAAGACCTTTTCCTGCCCGAAGGCGTACCAATAACAGACAATATACGAGGGGATAAGCGGCGAGAGCATAATAGCCGGGGCGATCCATACCAGTTTCGGATTGTTATGGGAGAACGCTACTAGCGAAGTGATTTCGTAAGCATTGCCAAGGATTTCAAAAAGGCATCGCCCGAAGAAAAGGTATTGCCAGAATGCCGTCGGCAAAAACCGGATGCGGTAAGCGTACAGCCATATCGGAAGACAATGAATGAGGGTTAATAACAAGCGCAGGACGTAGGCGGCATAGGCTAAATAGAAAACGGGATCAAAGGCCCTGAGGATAAGAAAATAAAGGGAGATTTCCGAGTCCGGCACAAACAAATAGTAAGTTTCTCTGACGGTAAATACGGCAACAAGGACCGCATAAACCATCCACAGCCATGGCATGCGTTTGGACATGCGGGTATTATGCCAAAGTTTTCCGGCGAAATCACGCACTATTTTGATTTTGGCGGCGACGAAATGCGAAATTTTCCGAAAATGCTTTGCTTTTTGCTTTTGTGGTTGCTAAAATAAAATCATCATGAAAAAACGGTTCGAGACGATCATCGAGGAGATTTACGAGAAGGATTGCCGGTACAAAGAGGACGCCTATATCTTTGTCATGGAGGCCTTGGCTTATACACAAAAGAAATACAAGCTTGCCAAGCACGTGAAAGGCGAGGAGCTGCTCCAAGGGATGAGGGGCTATCTTCTGGATAAATACGGCCCCATGACGATGACTGTTTTAAGGTATTGGGGGATCAAGAATACCGAGGACTTCGGGAATATCGTTTTCAATCTGGTGGAGAACCAGGTTTTAAGCAAGACGGAAGACGATAATATCGAGGAATTCCGCAACGGCTATGATTTTGAGGAGGTCTTCGATTCCGGGTATCGCAAGCAGTTGGCCAAAAAGATCAGCCGCATGCGGTCCGTCTAGGCCCGTCTTTGGGCTGTTCGCCGAGACTGGACAAAAGGCGCAAGACAAGGTAGAATCAGCCTTGTCTTTTTTTATTTCTTAAAAGGGAACGTTCCGCATTATCATGCAATCTCTCGAAGATATTTCCGTCCAGTATGTCAAAGGCGTCGGGCCAGCCAGGAAAAAACTCCTGGCTCAGCTCGGGATCGAGACCATTGAAGATCTGCTGTATTTTTTTCCGCGCCGTTATCAGGACCGCCGCAACGTCGTCTCGATCGCGCAAACGAAGGTCGGAGAATGGCAGACGATCAGCGGTAAGATCCTGGCCAAAGCGTCCCGTCGGAGCTGGTACACCAAGAAGCATGTTTCCCAAATGACCGTTGATGATGGCACGGGGCGGATCGATTGCGTCTGGTTCAACCAGCCCTACCTGGACCGGTATTTCACCGAGGATAAAAAGGTCGTCTGCTACGGCAAGGTCGATGTCTATAAGGACCGCCTTCAGATGGTCTCGCCGGAATACGAGATTCTCGAAAGCGACGACGATGAAAGCCTCAGCATCAGGCGGATCGTGCCGATCTATCCGCTGACGCGCGGCGTCAGCCAAAGGTATCTGCGCAAGACGATCAAGGCGAGCCTGGACCGCTATAAAGAGCAGCTGCAGGAGCACCTTCCGGTGCCGCTGCGCAACAAGCACCGCCTATCGAATATCAAGCGTAGCATAAGCAATCTTCATTTTCCTGAAAGTTTTGAGGAGCAGCAGGAAGCGCTCAACCGCATCTCGTTCGAGGAATTTTATTTCTTCCAGATCTCGATCATTCTGCGGCGGCTGAGCATCACGCATAAGGAAGGCGTGGCCCACCAGATCAGCGATGTGGCGGCGCTGCGGTTCTTGAACGCTTTTGATTTCGAGCTGACAGGCGCGCAGCGGAAGGTCATCCACGAGATCCGCACGGACATGGCGAAGAACACGCCGATGTTGCGGCTCCTGCAGGGCGATGTCGGCTGCGGCAAGACGCTGGTCGCCCTGTTCGGTTGTGTCATGGCATTCGAGAACAAAAAGCAATCCTGTGTGATGGCTCCGACGGAGATCCTCGCGAGGCAGCATTACGAGAACATCCGGCAAATGACCGCCCGAGGGCCTTACAAAGACATGAAGATCGCGCTTCTGGTCAGCGGCATCGACAAGAAGGAGACGATCCTTCGCCAGATCAAGGATGGCAGGATCGATCTCGTGATCGGGACCCACGCGCTGATCAACGAGGAGGTCGGTTTTAAAGACTTGAGCTTTGCAGTCATTGACGAGCAGCACAAGTTCGGCGTGCGCCAGCGGGCGCTCTTGACGGAAAAGGGCCGCAATCCGGACGTTCTGATCATGACAGCGACGCCGATCCCGCGGACCTTGTGCATCACGTTGTACGGTGACCTGGACATCTCGATTATCGACGAAATGCCGCCGGGCCGCGGCAAGGTGCGGACGGTTCTTTACGACCATGAGCATGCCAAGGACGTTTATGAGATGGTCCGCCAAAAGGTCGCGGGCGGCCAGCAGGTTTATGTCATTTATCCGATCATCGAGGAATGCGAGAAGCTGGACCTGAAGGCGGCCAAGCAGATGTTCAAATATTTCCAGATGATGGAATTCAAGGAACTGCGCGTTGGGCTCATCCACGGGCAGATGAAGCCCAAAGAAAGCCAGGACGTCATGACTAAGTTCCAGAAGAGGGAGATCGATATCTTGGTCGCGACGACGGTGATCGAGGTCGGCGTTGACGTGCCCAACGCCAACGTCATGGTGATCGAGCACGCGGACCGTTTCGGCCTGGCGCAACTCCATCAATTGCGCGGGCGCATCGGCCGGGGAGAAACGGACGGCTTGTGCGTGCTCGTGGCTGATGCTCAAACGGAGGAGTCTTCGGAACGCATCAAGGCTATTCTTTCGACCAACGATGGATTCGAGATCGCCCAGAAAGATCTAGAGATCCGCGGCCCCGGGCGTTTTTTCGGCCGGCATCAACACGGGCTCAACGAACTGAAAGTTGCAAATCCCATGACGCAGTTAAATATCCTGGAACTGGCCAGAAAAGAAGCGATGCTCTTGACCGAGGAGGATCCGCAGCTCGCAAAAGAGCATAATCGTTATATCCGCGAGATCATCCGCAAGCGTTATCCAACCTATTTGGCAAATGTAA